>DASXMT010000347.1:0-14536 GCA_036495505.1 Acidimicrobiales bacterium
GGTTGTGCCCAACCTCTATCCGGCGTTCGAAGGCGACGAGCCCTTCGTGGTCACCAACCGGGGCCCGATCTTCACCCAGGCCTCGGCCGGAGGGATCCACGAAGTCCTGGTCCTCTCCCCGGACCATCAGGCCTCGTGGTCAATGCTCAGTGACGAACAGGCCGCCATGGTCATGGCTGCCATCCGAGATCGGATCGAGGAGCACTCACACATCCCCGGTCTGCGCTACAGCCAGGCCATCGTCAACGCGGGCCGGGAAGCGGGGGCTTCGATCGAGCACCCTCACGGTCAGCTGCTCGGCATGTCCTTCGTTCCCCGCGAGCTCGTCGAGGAACAGGCCGGGTTCGCCCGGTTCGCCGGTCGGTGCCTCTTGTGCACCGCCGCCGACGCCGAGGAGGACGTCGGTTACCGGGTGGTCTACGCCGACGAGCGGGTGGTGGTGATCTGCCCGTTCTGGAGCGGGATGCCATATGAGATGTTGGTCATCCCCCGCGCCCACGGGCCCCATCTGCACCACAGCCCGCCGGCCGATCTGGTGGCCGTGGGCCGTGCCCTCCGCCAGGTACTGGGTCGTCTCCGCGAAGTGGCGGGCGACGTGGCCTACAACCTCGTGTTCCATTCGGCTCCCTACCGGGCCCCGGAGCCCTACCACTGGCACGTCCACGTGGCGCCCAAGTTGGCCACGGCGGCCGGGTTCGAACTGGGCACCGGAGTGCTCATCAACATCGTGAACCCGGAACAAGCGGCCGAGCAGCTGGCCGTACCGCTCCCGGTGGCCAAAACCGGGTAGCTGCAGCGGGCGGGACCCACAAGCCCAGCATCGCTGCGGAAGCTAACCCAGGTAGAGCCCGGCCACTTCGTAGAGTTGCGGATCGACCCGCTTCGGCTTGCCGGTGGCATCGGACAACGGGATCCTGATGATGGAGCCGCCTTGCAGCGCCACCATGGTCCCGAACGCACGGTCATGAACGGCGGCGAGGGCGGCGGCGCCGAACCGGGTGGCCAGCACGCGATCGAATGCGGTCGGGGACCCGCCCCGCTGGATGTGCCCGAGGACGGTCGAACGGGCCTCGAACCCCGTTCGCTGCTCGATCTGCTCGGCCAGGTAGTCCCCGATGCCACCCAGCCGGATGTGACCGAACTGGTCGGCTCGGCCCGACTGTTGCGAGCGCTGGAGCCGGTTCATCTCATCGTCACGGGGAAGGGCCCCTTCGGCCACGACGACGGTGGAGAAGTACCGGTCCCCGTTATGTCGCTGCTGCAGACGATCACAGACGGCGTCGACCGAGAAGGGGACCTCGGGGATGAGGATCTCGGCGGCACCCCCGGCCATCCCGGCATACACGGCGATCCAGCCCACATTGCGCCCCATCACCTCGCACACGATGACCCGGTGGTGGGACTCGGCGGTGGTCTGCAGGCGGTCGATGGCGTCGGTGGCGATCTGGACGGCGGTATCGAATCCAAAGGTCACCTCCGTCCCCGACAGGTCGTTGTCGATGGTCTTGGGCACGCCCACCACGGGTAGGCCCCGCTGATAGAGCCGATCGGCGGCGCCCAGCGTGTCATCCCCGCCTATAGCCACCATGGCATCGAGCCCGAGCCCGGCCATGGTGGCCTCCAGACGGTCGGGACCATCCTCGGTAGCGAACGGATTGGTCCGGGAGGAGCCCAAGATGGTCCCTCCCTTGGTCAGGATGGACCGGCATTGATCCGGGTCGAGCGGGACGGTGTTGTTCTCGACAGCGCCGAGCCAACCGTCGAGCATGCCTACGAATGCATCGCCATGTCGTGCGCCACCGAGCACCACTGCTCGGATGACCGCATTCAACCCCGGGCAGTCGCCGCCACCGGTGAGGATCCCGATCCGCATGGCTTTCATCGTAGGGAGGGTCGAGCTCAACCGGGAGCAGCCAGGGTGCGCAGTGCCTGCCTCGTTGTCGAGCGCTCGAGCTCGAAGACCGACACCAGCGCCGGGGCCATGTCACCGGTCGGCGGCACCAGTTCGTCGATGCCTGGGGTAGCGAGGTAGCCGGCCAGGAAGGCGCGGCGGTTCCGTGTTTCCCATGCCTCGGCCAGGTCGGACAAGTGGAGGCGACCGGACGGATCGCGCTCGATGGCCGCCACCTCGGCAACGTGATGGAAGGACCAGAGCATGGCGGCCACGTCCGCCAGCGGGGATCGGTAGACGGGCCCGGTCGAGGACAGCACGGCTGGGTTTGCGCCCTGCGGCACCCCGGGTGAGAAGTCGATGACGAACCAACCGACGTCCGTCCTGCTCACCCGACCGAGGTGGAAATCACCATGGGTGCGGATGGCCGCGGCCTGGAGAGGCGACCTCCGTAGGTCGCCCAAGACAGCCTGGATGCCTTGGTTCTCGAGCTGGGAAGCGTCGACGACGCGCACAGCCTCCTCCACCGCCGACACCCACGTGGACACGGCTTCCTCCTGCCGTCCGAACGCCTGGCCGAGACCGAGGTGCATGCGAGCGGTCATGGTCCCGAGGTGCCGTGCCTCGGTAGCAAAGTCGCCCCCGGCCTGCTCGGGCGGCCCACCCGAGGCGTAAAGATCGCGCAACGAGGTCAGGGCCAAGGCCCAGCCCCCGGTCCCCCCAGCCTGGTATTCCTGCGAGACGCCCAGATCCCTTCCGCTGCGGCGCCAGAGGGCATACGGAGCGGGGACATGGTTGAATCCCACCTCGTCGAGGGCCACGACGAGCTCGAGCCCAGGATGGGGCCCTGGCTCCATGGGTAGCTGGTGGTAGACGGTGAACGAGAGGCGGTCATCGAATGTGAGCGTCACCGAGTCGACAGCCGTCCATATCCGGCGGACCCGCTCCAGTTCGCCGTCCCCTCCGCCCACCGCGCCGAGGAGCAAGAGGGACAGTTCCGCATCGGCCAAGGCATCGAAGACGACGGCCATGCCGTGCTCGTCCTCGAGCAGACCCAGAGGCGCGTCGTCGGCATCGGCCAGGAACCGCACGTCGTCGCCCGGGGCTCGGAGGCCCAAGACGGCGTGCACGACGACCTCGGTGGCGCCGGCCACCTCGGCGATCACCGAGATGAGACCGGGCCGGCCCGGGCGGATCACGTCGGCATTGGCGATGGACAGCGATGCCGGCTCCACCTCGACCAGAGCCTCTCCGGCCGAGCCCGTCCATCCCGGTTGCCGGTTGACAAAGGCGCCCATCAACTCGGCCAGCGCGCCGTGGGCCGAGGTCGGCATCTCGGCGCCGGACGACTCGAAGATGATCATGACAACGCCTCGACGGACGCGTCCACAACGTACGACAGCTCACCGGTCAGCGACACCACCGGCTTCACCAGCTCGAACCATTGGTAGCCGTAGGGAGCGAGGGTGACCGGATAGGGATCGATGCCCACTAGGGGAAACGGTACCCGGCCCAGCAGCTCCACGGGCTGGAGGCCGTGCCAGCGGCCCATATGGAGCTCGGCGGGCTGGGCGAACCGGCTCAAGTTGTGGATGCACAGGACGGGGTTTCCCTCGGACCCTCGCTCGCTACGGACGAAGGCCAACACAGACGGGTTGGAGCACGGCAGGACCTCGAACTCACCGGTGCCGAAGACCGGAAATTGACGCCGGACCCCCAACATCCGCCGGATCCAGTGCAGGAACGAGCTGGGGTTCCGCTGTTGGGCCTCCACGTTCACCGCCTGGAAGCCGTACACCGGGTCCATGAGCGGTGGCAGGTACAGCTGGGCGAAGTCAGCCCGGCTGAAACCACCGTTCCTGTCGGGGGTCCACTGCATGGGGGTTCGGACTGAGTCCCGATCCCCCAAGTAGAGGTTGTCGCCCATCTGCATCTCGTCGCCGTAGTAGAGGACGGGGCTGCCGGGGAGGGACAGCAGCAACGCGTAGAGCAGCTCGGCCAGTCGGCGGTCACGGTCGATCAGGGGGGCCAAGCGTCGCCCGATACCCATGTGCCGCTTCATCCGAGGGTCCTTGGCGTACTCGGCGAAGAGGTAGTCGCGGTCCTCATCTGACACCATCTCGAGGGTGAGCTCGTCGTGGTTGCGGAGGAAGATAGCCCATTGGCCGCCCGGCGGCGCCGCCGGAGTCTGGGCCAGGATCTCGGTGATGGGGTAGCGCTGCTCCCGCCGGACGGCCATGAACAGACGGGGCATCAAGGGGAAGTGGAAGCACAGATGACACTCGTCGCCGTCGCCGAAGTAGTCGGCCACGTCGACCGGCCATCCGTTGGCCTCGGCCAGGAGGATGCGGCCCGGGTACTTCACGTCGAGCTCGGCCCGTACCCGGCGGATGAAGGCGTGGGTCTCGGGCAGGTTCTCCCCCGCTGTCCCGTCCTTTTGGTAGAGGAAGGGCACGGCATCGAGTCGGAAGCCGTCCAGCCCCATGTCGAGCCAGAAGCGGACCACGTCGAGGATGGCGTCGGCCACTTCGGGGTTCTCGTAGTTCAAGTCGGGCTGGTGGGAGTAGAACCGATGCCAGTAGTACTGCTCGCGTAAGGGGTCCCAGGACCAGTTCGACCGCTCCACGTCGACGAACACCACCCGGGCCTCGGGCCACCGTTGGTCGTCGTCGTTCCACACGTACCAGTCAGCCTTGGGATTGTCGCGGCTCTGCCGGGATTCGATGAACCACGGGTGCTGGTCGCTGGTGTGGTTGATGACCAGGTCGGCGATGACGCGGATGCCCCGGGCATGGGCCTCGCTCAACAGGTCCCGGAGGTCGTCGACGGTTCCGTAATCGGGGTGCACGGTGAAGTAATCGCTGATGTCATACCCGCCATCGCGGAGAGGCGACGGGTAGAAGGGCAGGAGCCACAGGCAGTCCACGCCGAGCCACTGCAGATAGTCGAGCTTGGCGATCAGACCGGGCAGGTCGCCGGTGCCGTCGTCGTTTGCGTCGAAGAAACCCCGGATCAGCACCTCGTAAAAGACGGCCCGCTGAAACCAGCGAGGATCGTCCTCTGGCGGCGGGAGCGGCTCCCCCGCCGGGGTGGGCACGGTGACAGGGACCGGCGTGGCCGGGACCGGCTCCTTCCGTGAGCCGGGAACGGACAGGAGGGACTCATCCATTGGCAGGTGTGCCCACTATCGGCCGGTGAATTCCGCCTGGTTGGGACCATGGGCGAGGAAGGACTGGATCCCAATGGTCGCGTCCTCTGTCTCGAACGAGGCCACGAATGCCGCCTTCTCACCGTCGAGTCCCTCGGCCAGCGAACCGTCGAGGCCCCCATCGATGGCTCGTTTGGCCAGCGCCTGGGCAGCCAGGGCTCCGCCGGCCAGCGAGGAGGCCAGCGAGAGGGCCTCGGTGACCACCTCATCGCCGGGAACGACCCGATCGGCCAGGCCCAGGCTCAGCGCCTCGTCGGCCCGGACCTGACGGCCGGTGAGGATGAGGTCCTTGGCCCGGGATGGGCCGATCAAGCGGGCCAAGCGCTGCGTGCCGCCGCCGCCGGGAACGACGCCGAGCAGGATCTCGGGTTGGCCGAACGTGGCATTGTCGGCGGCCACCCGCATATCACAGGCCAGGGCCAGCTCACACCCGCCGCCGAGGGCGTAGCCGTTGACCGCGGCGATCACCATCCGGGGCAGGGAGACCAACGCGTCGCCGACCGCCCGGAAGCCGTCGGCCACGGTGGCGGCCGCGTTCGGGCCGTTGAATTCGGAGACATCAGCGCCGGCGGCAAAGATGCGGGGACCGCCCCACAGCACCACCGCACCGGGAAGGTCGGCGGACAGGTCGTCGATGATCACCCGCAGCTGGCGCAACAGCCCACCCGAGAGCGCATTCATCTTGGGACGGTCGAGCCGGATCAGCGCCACCCCGTCCTCTCTCCGATCGAGGGTGACGAACTGTCCGTCGTCCGACACTGGTTCTGGGATTTGATCACCGGTCACAATCGCACGGTAGTCGGACCCTGACCCCCCGACCAACCTGCCGTCGACTACGGCCCCACCACTTTGCGGAACACGATCTCTGCCCCTGCTACGGCCGACTCGGGCTCGGCCCGGTCCTAGTTCGACACGCCGCTCGCCCCCGAGACGTCGGCCACGAAACGATCGCCCGGATCCACGAGGCAGTCCTATGTGGTGACCACCGAGTCGGCAATCGTCACGACGGGTCCAAGCTCATGCCCGCTCCACCGTCATGCCAGGGCGAACAAACCAGCGCGCCAGGGCACCACCTCGGCGGCGATGTAGGCCATGGATGCCAGTGCCGCGTGGTGGTACCCGGCCGGCCCGCTGGTGCAGTCCGAGGCCACGGTGACCTCGAAATCGCGCTGTTCGGCCGACCGGACGGTGGACTCCACGCAGACGTTCGTGGCAACACCGCAGACGAGAAGGCGCCCGGCACCGAGCGCCCGCAGCACCAGGTCGAGGTCCGTGTACAAGAACGCGTCGTACCGGTTCTTCTCCACTACCGCCTCCGAGTCGAGCGGTTTCAGCTCGTCGGCCACCGCCGCATCCCAACTCCCCTTGACCAGGGCCTCATCGCCCTCGGTGAAGAGGTCCCGGGAGCGGAGCCGCGGCGGGACGTCAAAGTAATCGGGCCGGAACACATGCTGGGTGTAGACCACCGGCAGGCCGGCCGTCCGGGCCTCGGCGACCAGCTGCACGGTCTCTTCCACCACGCGCTCCACCTCGAACATGGGCTGGTCCTTGCGGGTCACCGACCCCTCCGCGCGGAGGAAGCCGTTCTGCATGTCGATGACCAACAGGGCTGCGCCGGTCATCGCTAGCCCCACTCGGCGAAGGTCGGGGTGGGGTCGAACAGCAGCCCGGGCGCCTCGTACCGGGCCTCGGGAACGGCGTGCAGCAGCTCGACCATGCCCCGGAGTTTCGGATAGTCCTCGGCAAAGGTGAGGATCTCCTCCTCGCTCGCCGGGATGCCGGCCACGGCCAGCAGCGTGCGGACGGTGGCCTCGTCGGCCGACATCGGTGTATCGACGGTCATGTGCACTCCCTGTCTCTCGAATTCGAATTGTCATTGAACTGTGTCGCTGGTGGCGTGGCGCTGAATATGTGTCGCTGACTGTCTCGGCGTGCCTGTGGCGGTGCCGACGCCGGGGTCAGGCCGCCACCGTGCCCGCCACCATCGCCGGTACCTGGCGATGCCAATCGGTGACCCCCTGGTAGGCGTACCCGGCCGACAGCAGGACGGCCTCGTCGAAATGCGGTCCGGCCAGCTGGATCGACAAGGGCAGCCCCTCTGCGGTGAAGCCCATGGGCATGACCAGTGCCGGGTTGCCCACCGAATCCCAATAGGGCGTGTGCACGTACTGGAACACCTCCCCGACGTCGAGCACACCGCCGGCCATCTCGTCGTAGTGGGTGGCGCCCATCGATGCGGTAGGCGTGGCCACAATGTCCACCGTCTCGAACAGGGCCCCAAGGGCGCGGAGCGCCACCCGGCGCACCCGCTGGGCCTGCACGAAGTCGGCTCCCGACAGGAGCGCTCCCTGGACGACCATGCGCCGGGTGCCGAGGAAGAAGTCCTCCCATCGCGTGCGCAGGTCGGGAAGGTGGTAGGCCAACGCCTCCCCTCCCATGGTGACCATGTCGGCTGCCAACATCTCCTTGTAAAAGGGCAGTACCACCTCCACCACCGTCGCTCCCAGTCCTTCGAGCACGGCAACGGCGTCATCGAAGCACGGAGCAACGGCAGGATCGGCGCCCTCGGGGAAGTGATGGACCCGATCGACGCCGATGCGCTTGCCCTCGAGCGAGCCGGGCACGAGGCCGGTGGAGTAATCAGGAACGGGAAGGTCGGCGCAGTCGGGATCGCTGGCGTGGTACCCGGCCAGTACCTGGAGCATGGCGGCGCAGTCCTCCGTCGTCCGGGCCATGGGACCGATGTGGTCGAGGCTGTAACCCAAGGGGGCACAACCCGACTTGGGTACCCGGCCGAAGGTAGGCATGAGGCCGGTGATCCCACAGAAGGCAGACGGGAGCCGGATGCTGCCGCCGGTATCGGTGCCCAAGCCACCGAGGAAGAACCCGGCGGCGACGCCCGCACCGGTGCCCGAGCTCGATCCCCCCGGCCACGTGTCGGTGTTCCACGGGTTCTTGGGCAAGGGGAAGGGCTTGGCCGGGTCGGGAGCGCCGCAGGCGAACTCCATGGTGGTCACCTTCCCGGTGATCACCGCCCCGGCCGATCGGAGGCGGGCCACCACAGGGGCGTCCTTGCCTGCTCCCCACTCCCGGTCGAGGACGAGGCTGTTGGCGGTGGTCGGCCCCTCGGCTGCGGCGATGATGTCCTTGATGCCGAGGGGAATGCCCTGGAGAGGCCCCCGGTCGATACCGTCGGCCAGTTCGCCGTCGGCCTGAGCGGCGGAGGCCATAGCCGATTCGTCGAACCGGGCCAGGTAGGTGCCCAGGTCCCCGTCGTCGACGTCGGCTCGGGCCAGGACCGCTTCGGTCAGGTCGGTGCTGGTCAGGTCCCCGGCCCGGATGGCGGTGGCGGCTTCGGCGATTGAAAGGGGTATGTCGGTCATGGTGTCTCCTCCGTTGATGATCGTGCTGCGACTGTGATCAGGATTGCGAGGCCTGTGTCGAGGCCCGGCCGGCGGTCCTGCCGCTCGGCCTGGGCGGGCATCAACCCACCCACACCGTGGTCAAGTTCACGAACCACGACTTGGGTTCGATGAAGCCGTGGACGGTGGGGGCCAGGGCCCGTGGGTTCTCGTCGTTGACCACGAACAGCCACGGGGCGGACTGGGTGATGATGTTGCCGGCCTGGGTGTAGAGCTTGGCCCTGGCCACCGGGTCGGTCACCGACTGCGCCTGGGTAAGGAGGGCGTTGACCTGTGGGTCGTTGTAATGGGAGATGTTGATGGGAGATCCGCCCATGAATTCGTATTCCCAGAACGCCTCCTGCTGGAAGGTGAGCGAGATGTTGGTGGCGCTGGCACCACCGGGCACCTTGCCCGTCTCGAACTGGGTGAGCATGGTGGCCCACTCCATGGGTTCCAGGTTGATATGGATGCCCACCGCGGCCAGGTCGTGCTGCAGCTCCTCGTTCATGGGACCGGGGATCATGTTCCCCGACCCGCTGGTCGGGTACGACACCGTGGCTGTGAACCCGTTCGGGTAGCCGGCCTCCTTCAGCAGTTCCTTGGCTTTCGTCGGGTCATAGCTGTAGGTGAAGTTCGAGGCGCTGTAAGCCGAGTTGGCCTGGGGGATGAGCTGGTACGCCGGTGTAGCCGTCCCGTGCAGCAAGTCGGTGGCCATGGCCTGCCGGTTGATGGCGTAGTTGGCTGCCTGGCGGACCTTGACGTTGTCCCAGGGCTTCTCACTGGTGTCGAAGATCCAGGGCCATATGTGGTCGTAGGTGTTCTGCTTGATCTGGTAGCCGCTCGACTTGAGGGACGAGAGGTCGTCTGGGGTCGGGTACTCGATCCAGTTGACCTCACCCGAGCGCAGGGCGGCAATGCGGGCGGTCGGATCGGGAATGGGCTTCAAGATGAGCTTCGCCAGCTTGGGCGCTCCGGCCCAGTAGTGCTCGTTCGGGCCGAGGACCAACTCTTGACCGCTGGTCTCGGACACGAACTTGAAGGGCCCCGTGCCCACCGGCTTGAGGTTGAAGCCGGTGTTGCCCTCTTTTTCGACTGCCGTGGGGCTGGCGAAGTACAGCGTGGTCAGGTCGGAGGGTAGGTGGGAGTCAGGTGTCTTGGTGGTGATCTGCACCGTCTCGTCGTTGATCTTCGTGTAGCTCTGGATCCCCGACGTCAACGTCTCGGCCTGGGCGCCGACCGCGGCCGAGTAGTACTGGAAGCTCGGGTTGTAGTCACGGTCGAAGTTGAAGATGACCGCGTCGGCGTTGAACGGCGTGCCGTCTTGGAATGTCACGCCCGGCCGGAGATTGAAGGTCCACACCGTTGCGTCGGCATTGGACGACCACGACGTGGCCAGGTCGGGGATGATCCCGGGCACCTGGGTCGACTGCAGCAGGTTGAAGCGGGTCAATCCGTCATAGAGCGAGTTGCCGACGAAGCGGTAGCCCTCATATCCCTGCAGGCCAGCCAGCTCGGTATCGAGTGCAGGAAGATTCCCCGCCGTCATCCCGACGATGAGTGTGCCGCCGGTTCCTGAAGCAGCGGAGGCGGGAACAGCGGAGGCAACGCCCAGCGTCGAAGCCAGCGTGGCCGCCACGACGAGCAGAGCGGTCACTCGGGTGCGTGCACCACGCCCCCATCGAGCGCGAACTCGACGGGCAGACGAACGGGTGATGAGGGGCAACGGACTCTCCTTCTTGATGTGTTTCTTGTTTGGGTACGCCCTGGATGCGCCGGTGGCCCCCCGTCACGCAGCGCCAATTCGGGTGGCCGCAGTGACACCCTCCCCGATGCGAATACATGCGGCCTGGTGCGACGAATCCCCGGCTACGGCGACCGCATCCGGCCTGGCCTCGGCGCATGCCGCGATGGCCACCGGGCATCGCGTCCGAAAGCCACACCCGCTCGGCGGGTTGGCCGGACTGGGCAGGTCACCGGTAAGCACCAACCGTTGCCGGCCGGGGCCGGGCACCGACGAGAACAAGGCCTCGGTGTAGGGATGGGCCGGGTGCTGCCACAGCGCACTGGCGGCAGACTCCTCAACGATCCGCCCTAGGTACATGACCACCACCCGATCGGAGAGGTGCTCTACGACCCCGAGATCGTGGGAGATGAACAGGTAGGCCATGCCGAGGTCGCGCTGCAGCTCCACTAGGAGGTTGAGCACCTGGGCCTGCACGCTCTTGTCCAGGGCGGAGACGGCCTCGTCGCACACGATGAGCTTCGGGTCGGTGGAGAGGGCGCGGGCGATGGCCACTCGTTGCAGCTGTCCACCCGAGAGCTCGTGCGGGTACCGGTGGGCGTACGCCGCCGGTACCCCAACCCGATCGAGGAGGCTGGCCGTGCGGGGCGCGACGTCCCGCCTGGGCCACCGGTGAGACCGGAGGTTGAAGGCGATGGCCTCGGTAATCGTGAGCCGAGGGTTCAGGGACGTCTGCGGGTTCTGGGGAACCAGCTGCAGTTGCTTCCTGACCTCTTGCAGCCGCTGTCCCGACATCGTCCCGATGTTCTTGCCGTCGAACGCCACGTAGCCCGAGTCGGTCTCGAGCAGGCGCAGGATCAGCTTGCCGGTCGTCGACTTTCCGCACCCCGACTCACCCACGATGCCCACCGTCTCGCCCGGGTGCACGGTGAGGCTGACGTCATCGACGGCCAGCACCCCGTTGTCGAATCGCTTGCTCAGGTGCTCGGCCAGCAGGATGGGGGCGGTCACGAGGCCTCCGCGCCGGGCTGCGGTGGCCCGACCGCGCTGGACGGCGGTGGCCCGACCGCGCTGGACGGCGATGGCCCGACCGCGCTGGACGGCGGTGGCCCGACCGCGACGGGTACCCGGCCGTTGACCACCGGGCATGCCGCCCAATGCACCGCGCCCACCGGAACCAGGGCGGGGCGGTGGGTCCCGCACTCCCCCACCGCGAAGACGCATCGGGGAGCGAACGAGCACCCCTCGTCGACCGCCTCGCCGGCGGCGGGAGGCTGGCCGGGAATGGCCTGCAGCTGGCCCCGTGGCGTCTCGGGCGTGGGTACGGCCCGAAGCAGGCCGGCTGTGTAGGGATGGGCCGACTCTCCGAGCACGGTGGCGCCAGGGCCTTCTTCGACCAGCCGTCCGGCGTACATGACGGCCACGCGATCGGCCATCTGAAGAGCCACACCCACGTCGTGGGTGACAAGCAACAGGCCCATGCCCAGGTCCGCTTGCAGCTTGGCGAAGAGGTCGAGCACCTGTGCCTGAATGGTGACGTCGAGAGCCGTGGTGGGTTCGTCGGCCACCAGTACCTTGGGCTCGCAGGCGATGGCGATGGCGATGAGCACCCGTTGCCGCATGCCCCCGGAGAGCTCGTGTGGATAGGAGCGCACCGCTCGAGCCGGATCGGGGATGCCCACTTGGGCCAGCAGGTCTGCGGCACGCTGGCGCGCCGCCTTGCGACCGTGCTCGATCCCGTGCCGACGCAACACCTCGGCGATCTGGGAACCGACCCGCCGCAACGGGTCGAGCGAGCCGCTGGCGTCCTGAGGTACGAGGGCCATGTCGCGACCCCTGATGGACTGCATGGCCCGATCGTCCAGATCGAACAGGTCGACCCCGCCCAGCGTGGCGCGCCCGGTGACGGTCACGGCGTCGCTGTACAGCCGCATGACTGCCCGGGCGCTCACCGACTTTCCGCTGCCCGACTCGCCTAGCAGGACGAGTGTCTTGCCCGCCTCGACGGTGAAGCTGATCCCCCTGACCGCCTCGACCGCCTTCCGCTTGCTCCGGAAGGTCACGGCCAGGTCCTCGACCTTGAGGGTCCCCTCGGTCGGCGCCGGCCCGGTTCGTACCCCTCGGAACCGCGAGGGGTGTGGCGCGTTCAACAGCGCTTCGCTGATGTCCGGCGGTGTGTCGATACGGGTTGCAGTAGTCAAGAGACAGTCTCCGAGTGGATGTCGAGGAGGTCACGAAGGCCATCCCCGAGGACGTTGAAAGCAACGGACGTGACGAAAATCATGGCGGCAGGGATGAGGGCCAGGACCGGCTGGTTGTAGAGGTCCTGAACGAGGTCGTTCAGCATTGAGCCCCACTCGGGATGGGGCGGAGCGATCCCGAGGCCGAGGAAGGACAGGCCGCCGGCGAACACGATGGCCAGCCCGATCAGGGCGGTGCAGTAGACGAGGAGCACGGGAGCGATGATGGGAAGTACTTGTCGTCGGGCGATCCTCGGCCACGATGCTCCACTGGCCCGCGCCGCCTCCATGAAGTCGGCCGAGCGCATCCGAGCCACCTCGGTCTCGGCCACCCGGGCGATGGGAGCTATCAGCACGATGGTCAGGGCCACGATGGCGTTGACCACCCCCGCGCCCAGAGCGGCAGCGAGCGCGATGGCCAACAGCACGGCCGGGAACGAATAGAGAACATCGAGGGTCCGCATGATCAGGGTGTGGATCTTGCGACCAGACAGGCTGGCCACCACGCCCAGCACGGTGCCGATGATCCCGGCCACCACCACGGGGACGATGCCCTCGAGGAGCGACGGGCGGGCGCCCCAGATGAGGCGGCTGAGGATGTCACGGCCCTGCCCGTCGGTGCCCAGCAGGTGCCCGGGGCTGCCCACGGCCAACAGGCGTTGGCTGATCGACCCCGTCGTCGGGCCGTAGGGAGCAACCAATGGGGCGAAGATGGCGGCGAGGATCACGATGGCCAGGAACGCCCCGGGGATGACGACCGTCAACGGCACGTGGCGCCGGGCCCGGTGGGTGCCGGCCAGAACGGCGGCGGCGCCTCCCCGTCCGGGGGCGGCGTTGCCGGAGGGGATCTCGATGGCGCTCATTGCCGCACCCTCGGGTCGATCAGGGCGTGACCGGTGTCGATGACCACGTTGAGGAGCACGAAGGCCACGGCCAGCACGAGCGAGCAGGCCTCGACGACCGGATAGTCCCTCGACGAGATGGCCTGGAAGATGAGCTGGCCCAGGCCCGGCCACGTGAAGAGGATCTCCACGAAGATGGCACCTCCCAGGAGAAAGCCGATCTGGAGACCGGCCACGGTGAACAGGGACGGAAGCGTGTTGTGGAAGGCGTGCCGGAGGACGGCACCTTTGCTCAGTCCTCGAGCTCGCAGGCTCGAGACGAAATCCTGGTTCATCACGTCGATCAGGGAGGAACGGAAAATGCGGGCGATGACGCCCATGGGGGCCAGGCCCACGGCGATGGCGGGAAGCACAAGGTGGTCGAGGAGGGCCGGGAAGCCGCCGCCGCCGGTGGCGTTGTACATGCCTCCGGAGGGAAAGATGGGGTTGTTCACCACCAGCACGACCAGGAGCACGAGGGCCACCGAGTACTGGGGGGCGGCCACAGCCACGACCGATGCGCCCGAGGCCACGCCGCCGTCGACGTGGTTGCGCCGGAGAGCGCTCCACGATCCGAGGAGGATGCCCCCGACGAAGGCGACCACGGCGCCGGCGAAGGCCAGGATCATGGTGTTGCCCAAGGCGCTGAAGACGAGGGCCCGCACCGGGGTCTGGCGGGAGATGGAGATTCCGAAGTCGCCCTGGACCGTGCTCTTGATCCAGTCGAGGTACTGGACCGGCCAGGGCTGGTCGAGGCCGAGGCGGTGGGTGAGGGCGGCCCGGGTTGCAGCAGTCGAGTTCATGCCGGCCAGACTCGAGATCGGGTTGCCCGGGATGATCTTGATGGTGATGAACACCACGATGGTCACCCCGATGAGGGTGGGGATGGCGATGAGCAGCCGGCGAGCGATAAACCTTCCCATCAGCGCGCACCCTCGGTCAGCGGGCTACCCGCACTCGCCATCTGACCGGCCAGTCGTAGTGCGCGACTCGCCTGCTGGCCGGCCTGTCGCAATGCGCGATGTGCCGTCGGCGGCGGTGGGACCCGGGTCATGGCGTCATGCTGCCAACCCATTGTTTCCCCGACGTAGCTGCGCGGTTACTTCGCGATTACGCCGATGGCAGCGCCACGGGCACGTCTCTGAACAGGAAGTCCGGTGACCCATGGCTC
>DASXMT010000348.1:0-3933 GCA_036495505.1 Acidimicrobiales bacterium
GACCACCATTCGGACGTACAGGTCGCCGCGGCCCCGACCCCGGACATGGGGGACACCGAGACCCTTCATCCTGATCACCTGGCCGGTCTGGGTCCCCGGCGCGACGACAACGTCCCGATGGTCATCGAGTGTCTCGAACCCGACCGTCGCCCCGAGGGCGGCCTGGGTCATGGCCACGTGCAGGTCGGCATGGAGGTCCGAGCCCTCGCGTTCGAAGACGTCGTCCTCGTTCACGGACAGATGGACGAAGAGGGCACCGTTGGGCCCGCCGCGGTAGCCGGCGGGTCCGTGGCCCCCCAGGCGGAGGGTCGAACCATCGTCGACCCCGGCAGGCACCTCGACGGTCAGCGTGCGCTCGACGACCTTTCGGCCGTCGCCGCCACAGTCGCTGCACGGCGTGGTGACCGCCTCACCCGTCCCCTGGCAACGCTGACAGGGCGTGGCCGTGACCACCTGTCCGAGGATGGAGTTCCGCACCCGACGAAGCTCGCCCGCACCACCGCAGTCAGGGCAGCGTACGGCCGACGTGCCCGGTCGGGCACCGCTGCCGGCACAGGTCTCGCAGTGGACGGGCCCCTCGACGGTGACCTCCCGGCGTGCGCCGAAGACGGCCTCGCGGAACTCGAGCCCCAGAACCATCTCTACATCGGGGCCAGGGACAGGCCCGGTGCGCCGGCGGGCGCCCCCGCCCCCTTGCATGCCGCCGTTGAAGAAAGCGTCGAAGAGGTCGCCCAGTCCCCCGCCCCCGAAGATGTCTCCCGAGTTGCCGCCGAATCCCCCGCCGCCGGCGGCCGGCCCGAAGACGCCCTCGGCCCCGAAGCGGTCGTAGCGGGCCCGCCGTTCAGGGTCGCGCAGCACCTCGTAGGCCATGCTCACCTCTTTGAAGCGCTCATCGGTGGCCGCGTCACCGCCGGTGGCGTCAGGATGCAGCTCGCGCGCCTTTTGTCGGTAGGCCCGCTTGAGCTCGTCGTCGCTCGCGTCGCGCCCTACTCCGAGGAGGGCGTACAGGTCGTCGTTCATAGATGCTCTGTTCCGATCAAAGGGTTCCGATCAAAGGGTTCCGGTCAAGGGTCCGGTCAAAGGGTTCCGGACTCGCTGAGGCGCTGGCCGAGGCGCTCACCCACCACCCGGGCGGCGGCCAGCGCTTGTGGATAGTTCATCCGGGTAGGTCCGAGTAGGCCGATGGTGCCGGCCTTCTCCCCCTCCACCGACACCGGCATCACCACGATGGCGCACGAGACCAGGGGCTCGAAGCCGTGCTCGGCACCGATGGCCACCGACAGGCCGCGATCGAGGACGTCGCGCAGCAACGAAACCACCACCAACTGCTGCTCGAGGATGGTCAGCACCGAGCGAACCGTCTCCACCGCGTCGAAGGCGGTGGCCAGTCGGGACGGTCCCCCGACGAACAGCTGCTCGGTCTGGTCCTCGGGTCGTATGGCCAATAGGGAAGCGAGCCCGGCCATCACCAACGCGTCAGTGGCCTGGTCCCCGGTGGCCGGGGCCGCTTGACCCACCATGTCGAGGGACAAGCCATCGGCATGCGCAGCCAGGTGTCGGCTGGCTTCAGCCAGACGCTCCTCGGGCGTGTCCTCGGGCAGTTCGACCGCATGCTTCTGTACTGCCCCGTCCGACAACACCACGACCAGCAGGGCGAGACGTGGTCCGAGTCCGACCAGCTGGATCGAACGGATGGTCGACCCCTCGTGCGAAGGACCCACGACCATGGCCGTGCAGTCGGTGAGGTCGGCCAGAAGGCCCGAGGTCCGCTCCAGCATCTGTTCGATCTCGCCGTGGGCGTGATCGAAGAACTGTCGGACCTGCTGGCGCTGGACGGGCTCCAGGGGACCGGGGCCACCCAGGTGGTCGACGAAGAACCGGTACCCCTTGTCGGTGGGTATCCTGCCGGCGCTGGTGTGGGGTTGGGTAAGATAGCCATCCCCCTCGAGGGCGGCCATCTCGGTTCGGACGGTGGCCGAGGACACGCCCACTCCGGGCAGGTCGGCCACGTGCTGTGACCCGATGGGCAGCGCCGTCCCGATGTACTCGGTCACCACTGCGGTGAGGATGGCCGCTTTACGGGCGTCGAGCGAGGCCGGGTCCCCGTCGGGCTCGTGCAGCTGTTGGTCCTCGGTATTCACCATGGATGATCACTTCGGTCGTCGCGGTCGTCCCCTCGCCAGGCAGGCGTCACCTGCACCGAGTCGGGGGATTCGTCGATTAGCACTCCAGTGTACTGAGTGCTGACCTACCGCGGCCCTCATCCCGGGGGCACCACGGTGCCCAGCAAGATCGGAGGTAAGTGCGGGACCGGGCAGAAGCTCCAGGTCGAGAAGGTGCGTCCCGGTGTTGGGCGTCACCGTGCCGACCTTCAAGGTGCTGGGCTTCCAAGCCCTCGGCGTTACGCCGAGGCGATGAAGAGCTGCTGGGTCATCGCCGGTCCTACGGCCACAGTGTCGTCACCGATGACCAAGGTCAGGGTACCGTCAGGAGCCTTGGCCTGAATGGTGGCGGTGGTGCCCGGGGTCAGCCCGTGGTCACCCAGATAGGTCAGCGATGCAGAGTCGTGCTCGACGCTCTCGGTGATCCTGAGCAGCCGGATGTTCTCGCCCGGCTCGGCCTTGGCTAGGGACCGCTGCTCGCCCCGGGTGGCGGCGGAGCCCGGGATCGGGTTCCCGTGGGGACAGGTGGAGGGATTGTCGAGCAGGACGATCAGGCGCTTCTCGACTTCGTCGGATATGACGTGCTCCCACCGGCCCGCTTCCAGATGGGCCTTGTCCCAGTCGAGTCCGATGATGTCGACCAGGAGCCGCTCGGCCAGACGATGCTTGCGGACCACGCCCTCGGCCAGGGCCGCACCCGTCTGGGTCAGGGCGATCTGTCGGCCCTTCCGGCTGATGAGGTCGTCCGCTTCCAACCGGTCGAGCATCTCCGACACCGATGGTGCCGCTTTATCGAGGCGTTCGGCGAGGCGGGCCTGGATGACGGGAACGCCCTCTTCCAGGAGCGAGAAGATCGCCTCGAGGTACTCCTCAACCGGGGGATGGAAACGGTCGAGCACGGCAATGATCCTAGGCCGGAGACGTCCTCCTCCGCGCGGTCGTTGCCCCGGCGCCCGCCGGAGCCCGGCTGGGGGCCGCCGGGGCTGCCAGGGGACTGCCCGGGGGCTGCTAGGGGACTGCCCGGGGCTGACGATCTGAGCCCGAGCACTACCGTGGACTCTGTGGATTCCGTGGACGACGACGAGGTGCAACGCGACGACGTCGAAGAGCCCGTCGAGGGCGATCCACCCGTGGATCTCGAATCGGGCGAGGAGGCATCGGCGGAACCGCCGGAGGACTCGCTGCGGTTCGACCGGTGGCGGCGTCGATCGGCGGCCGGGGCGATGATGACCGGGATCGCGTTCGGGATGCAAGAGGCGCTCGATCGCAAACGCAAGGAAGCGCCCATCGTGCAACAGGTGGACGGCGACCCCGGACCCCAGGGTCCCATCGAGCTCCAATTCGATCCCGATCACCCCGAAAACACGGTGGCAGTCATCCGTCCCTGGCTCATGGACGGTGGCGGCACGCCGCCCGAGCAGCCTGGCGGGGAAGCTACGTCTCAACCTTCAGAGACCTGACCGGCTCACATCGTCTATGCGTTCGACGGTGGTTGCGACGGTGCCCGCAACCGGTCGGCCTTGGAATCAAGATGAGATCCCTACGCCTTGCCGCGTCACTCCAGTTGGAACAGCCGATCGTCATCGCCACCGTCATCGGGATCGTCGGGGTGGTCCGACAATGGCTTCTCGGGTGGGATCCACCGCCACTCCACTGGTCCCCCTTCGATCCGGAAGCCCTTCCAGGTCTTCAGGTAGTGATGCCAATGGCAAATTTTGGAGAGGTTCCAAAGAGCCGTCTCGCCGTCATCGATAAAGGGGATGATCCGGTG
>DASXMT010000349.1:0-13164 GCA_036495505.1 Acidimicrobiales bacterium
TGTTTGACGAGCGGAAGCTGTCGGGCCTCCGTGGGCACCTGGGTATCGGCCACACCCGGTACTCGACGGCGGGCTCTCGGTCGTGGCGGAACGCCCAGCCCGTGTACCGAGGCGTCGGGCGGGCCGGGTTCGGTCTGGCCCATAACGGCAACTTGACCAACACCTCCGCCCTCACCGAGGCCGCCGGCATGCTTCCCGGGGTGGTCGCCTCGGATAGCGACCTGGTGGCCGAGCTCCTGGCCGAAGCCTTTCCCGCCGAATCCGAAGGCGAGGGCGACCTGGTGGCCGCCCTCCGCACCGTGCTTCCCGAGGTGGGCGGGGCGTTCTCCTTCGTCCTCCTCGATGCCGACCGGCTGATCGGGATCCGGGACCCCAACGGGTTCCGTCCATTGTGCCTGGGCCGCTTGGAAGCAACCGAGGAATTCGAGGAGGGCTGGGTGCTGGCCTCGGAGACCCCCGCCCTTGACGTGATCGGGGCCACGTTCGTCCGTGAGCTCGAGGCCGGCGAGATGGTGATCATCGACGGCAAGGAGGTGCGTTCGGAGTTCGTCTTCGCGCCCGAGCGCTTCGATCCCCGTCTGTGCATCTTCGAGTTCGTCTACTTCGCCCGGCCGGACAGCAAGCTCTACGGCAACGAGGTGCACGGCGCCCGGCGGCGCATGGGGCAACGGCTGGCCACCCAGGCGCCGGTGGACGCCGATCTGGTCATGGGGGTGCCCGACTCCGGGGTGCCCGCGGCCGAGGGTTACGCCGTGACCAGCGGGATCCCCTACGGCCAGGGCCTGGTGAAAAATCGGTACATCGGGCGCACGTTCATCGCCCCCACCCAACAGGAACGGGCCAACGGCGTGCGACGCAAGCTGAACCCGCTGCGGGAGAACATCGCCGGCAAGCGGCTGGTGGTCGTGGACGACTCCATCGTTCGGGGCACCACCACCCGGGCCATGGTGCAGATGTTGCGGGAGGCGGGAGCGGCCGAGATCCACCTGCGCGTCTCGTCGCCGCCGTTCCAGTGGCCCTGTTACTACGGGATCGACACGCCCGATCGCACCGAGCTGCTGGCCGCCATCAAGTCGGTCGACGAGATCGCCGAGTACCTGAATGTGGACTCGCTCGAGTACCTGACCATCGACAACCTGGTGGAGGCGGTCGACGCCCCCGGAGCCGGGTTCTGCGACGCCTGCCTGACCGGCAACTACCCGGTCCCGGTGCCCGTCGAGGTCACCGCTCGCCCGGCCCTGGCCGGCGCGGCCACGCCCGGCGTCTGAGTTCGCGTGGCTGACGGACCCGCCCAGCCGGACGCCGGCGCCACCTATGCCGCGGCCGGGGTGGACATCGCAGCCGGCGAAGCTGCTGTCGAGCGCATCCGGTCGCTGGTGGCCTCGACCGCCCGGCCGGAGGTGCTCGGGGGTATCGGCGACTTCGGGGGTATGTTCGCCCTGGACACCGCTCGCTTCGACCAGCCGGTGCTGGTGGCGGCGACCGACGGCATCGGGACCAAGGCGCTGGTTGCTCAGGCCACCGGCCGCTACGCCACGGTGGGGATCGACCTCGTGGCCATGTGCGTCGACGACCTGGTCTGCTCGGGTGCGGAACCCCTGTTCTTCTTGGACTACATCGCCACCGGCGCCGTCGATCCCGCCCACATGGCCGAGCTCGTCGCCGGGGTGGCCCACGGCTGCCGCCGGGTGGGCGCCGCCCTCCTGGGCGGTGAGATGGCCGAGCATCCAGGGATCATGCAGCCCGGAGAGTTCGATCTGGCCGGCTTCGCTGTCGGCGTGGTGGAGCGGGACGACATCCTCGGGCCTGCGCGGGTGGGGGCCGGCGACGTGCTGATCGGACTAGCCTCACCCGGTCTCCGGTCGAACGGGTACACGTTGGCCCGCCACGTGCTGCTGGAGCGGGCCGGGCTGTCCCTCGGCGACCCGGCCTGGAAGGGGGCGTCCGCCACCGTGGCCGACGAGCTGTTGGAGCCGTCGGTCCTCTATGCCCCGGCCGTCCTGGCTGCCCTGGCAGCGGCCGAGGTCCATGCGATCTCCCACATCACCGGGGGCGGGATCCCCGGGAACCTCCCACGGGCTCTGCCCGAGGGGGCGCGGGCCGTGGTGGACCAGGGGACGTGGACGGTCCC
Source organism: Acidimicrobiales bacterium (assembly GCA_036495505.1). GTDB lineage: Bacteria > Actinomycetota > Acidimicrobiia > Acidimicrobiales > RAAP-2 > DASXMT01. The sequence continues at coordinate 2,132 of DASXMT010000349.1, forward strand.
CCGGATCTTCAGTGAGATACGGCGCCTGGGTGCAGTGGACGACGAGGAGATGGCCCGGGTCTTCAACCTCGGTCTGGGGATGATCCTGGTTGTGCCCCCGGACTCGGTCACCCCCGCACTTGCCGCGCTGGAGGGGGCCGGACAGACGGCCGCGGTTGTGGGCCGGGTGGAGGACGGGCTGCGGGGAGTGGAACTGATCGGAGCGAACCGCTGGAGGGAGAACAGTTGAGCACTGACCAGAACGGGGCCGACGTCCCCTTGCCCGCCAGCGAGTTCGCCGAGCTCCGGTCCCACCTGTTGGCCCACTCGGTGAAGCGGGGCGACTTCGTGTTGAAGTCGGGTCGACGGAGCAGCTGGTTCATCGACTCGAAGCAGACCGTGTGCCGTCCCGAGGCCATGCTGCTGGTGGCCGACGCCGTATTGTCGGTGGTTCCCACCGATGCCACCGCCATCGGGGGGCTGACCATGGGGGCGGACCCGGTGGCCTTCGTGGCAGCCGGTGTGGCCGCCACCCGGGGAAGGCTCCTCAACGCCTTCAGCGTGCGGAAGGAAGCGAAGGACCATGGCGGTGGCGGCCGGATCGCCGGCGCCCTCGACCCCGGGGACCGGGTGGTGATCACCGAGGACACCGTGACCCGTGGCACGTCACTCCTGGAGGCGGCGCACGCCGTCCGGGACGCCGGGGCCGAACCCGTGCTGCTGGTGGCGGTGGTTGATCGGGGCGGCACGGTCGGGGCCATGGCCGCGGCCGAGGGCCTGCCCTTCCGGGCGTTGCTCACCGCGCCGGATCTGGGCTTCGACTACGAGGGCGCCTGAGCCAACCGACCTCGTCGCTCGGGATAGTTGGTGCTACCCGGGAGCGGGCGGAGTGAGTTGGATCGCGTTCTCGGGGCAGGCCACCACGCACAGCCCGCAGGCCCGGCAGTTATCGGCGTTGGGGGCGTAGGCGGTCTGGCGGCCGTGGGCCCGAACCTTGAGCCGGGACAGGCGACCGAGGGCGTCGTAGTCGGCATCGTCGATCCTGCGCACCTCGAACACGTTGTTGGGACACACGACGACGCAGTCGCGCTTGCCCTCACAGCGGGCGTGGTCGACCACCGGTCCCCAGGCGCCCGGGGGCGCGGAACACCGCTCACCCGGGCGATCCGGATGAGCGGCGGCCCGTCGCTTCTTGTCCAACCCGATGGGGTCAGGCGCCATCACCAGAGGCTTCGTCGGGGGCGTCTTCGGCCAGCACCTGGTAGATCTTGCGCCTGGTGTCGTTCAGGATCCCGTGCACCGTGGCGATCTGCTCGGCGCTCCCGGCTTGGGCCACCTGCATGATGGCCGAGCCCACCTGGAAGGTCAGGTTGCGCAGGTCGACCAGTGATCGATCGGCATCCTGCGCCGCGTCTTCCCACGGAGCCGGGCCGTCTCCGGCCTCTTTGGCCACCTTCAGGCCCTCGACTGTCAGGTCGAAGACCCGGCGACCTTCGGTCTTGTCGGCGGTGATGAGGCCCTCGTCCTCCAGCGACTGGAGGGTGGGGTAGACCGAACCGGGACTGGGGCGCCAGACCCCGCCGCTCCGCTCCGTGAGCTCGGTGATGATCTGGTAGCCGTGCATCGGCTTCTCGGACAACAGGGCGAGGATGGCCGCCCGGACGTCGCCTCGACCCACCTTCGGACCGCGGCCGAACATCGGGCCGCCGAAGCCACCCATGCCCCCGTGGCGTCCGAATCCCGTACCAGGGTGGCCCCGCCCTCGCCCTCGGCCCCGTCCCCGGAGTGCGGCCTCGAACAGCAGTCGGTCGGGTCGGATTCCTGGCCCGGGGCGATCGTTCTCTTCCCAGGGCCCTTCAAATCGGTGTCGTGCGTGCATTGGTGCCTCCTCGGCAGAATTTTCGTGTGGTGAGGGTCTCGGTGACCGCTCTCAATAAGTCACGATATATCGCGATACAACCATTGTCAAGTGGAAAATATGAGACATTCCTCGTTGACACGGCTTCCCAAGGTGTCGAATGCCCTCCGTTGGGAAGAACGTCTCCGTGAGAGGTACTCAGGCATGAGGAGTCGGCCGCCATCGCACCGAGACGACCCCGTCCTGATCCGCACCGTCTCGTCGTCGGTACTGATTGGGGCGGCCAGCGGCCTGCGCTCGCAGCTCGGGCTGGCCGCGGTGGTACTCCGGGCGAACAATGGTGGCCAACCCCCGTTCCTGCGAACGGCGACAGCTGGCCGGACGGTCGCCGCCGCGGCTTTCACCGAGCTCCTGGTGGACAAGTCGCCCCGGGCCCCGGACCGCCTCCGTCCCGCGGGGCTGGTCGCACGGCTCGTGCTGAGTGGACTGGCCAGTGGCCTGTTCGCTCACTCCGAAGCGCGGCCGGTGGCACCTTCCGCGGCGCTGGCGTCGGCCACGGCCTTGCTGGCGGCCAAGGTGGGCCACGACCTACGCGCCCGCGCCGTCCGATCGGTGCCTGACCCCGTGGTCGCCGTGGCTGAGGACGGTCTGGCTCTGTACCTGGCCGCAGCGGGGACGAGACCGGATCCGCTGCGCTGAGCCAACGACTCGGCCGATCCGCGGTGGCAATATGGATTGGTGGCCTCTCCTCGAATGGTTACGCGGCTCACCGTGGGTAGCAACCCGGTGCGCCAGCCCGACGAGCTGGCCGTCGAGGAACCGCTGGAGCTGCGGGTGGGCGGCCGATCGCTGGCCGTCACCATGCGGACGCCGGGAGCGGACTTCGACCTGGCCGCCGGCTTCCTGGTCAGCGAAGCGGTCATCGAGCGCGGCGACCAGCTGGCGGCCATGCGGTACTGCGCCGGCTCAGACGACGGTGAGGCCAACCGTTTCAACGTCTTGGATATCTCCCTCGGAGCCCGTGTGGCCCCACCCGACCCCAGCGTGGAGCGCGCCTTCTTCACCACCAGCTCATGCGGGCTGTGCGGCAAGGCCAGCATCGAGGCGGTGCGCACCCGTTCGGCCTACGAGGTCCGATCCGACCCGTTGCGCATCGCCCCTGAGCTGCTGGCCACGTTCCCCGAGCGGCTGCGAGCCGAGCAGAAGGTGTTCGACAAGACCGGTGGTCTCCACGCCGCCGCCGTCTTCGATGGGGAGACCGGCGACCTCCTGGTGCTCCGGGAGGATGTCGGCCGCCACAACGCGGTGGACAAGGTTGTGGGTTGGGCCCTGCGCCAGGGCCGGTTGCCGCTGCGCGGCGCCGTGCTGATGGTGTCGGGGCGGGCTTCCTTCGAGCTGGCCCAAAAGGCGCTCATGGCCGGGATCCCCTTCCTGGCTGCGGTATCGGCCCCATCCACCCTGGCTGCCGATCTGGCCGCCGAGTCGGGCATGACGCTGGTCGGCTTCCTCCGCGGGCCGTCGATGGTGGTGTACGCGGGCAGCGAGCGCCTGTCGCCGGCCGGACGTTGACCGCCCGCCCGACGGCGCTGGCTGCCGCCGCCATCCCGCGAGGATGACCGACCGGCCAGTTGTGCCTGGTGGACCGTTACCATGGTTGGGTGCCGAGACGTTCTGCCGCCGGTGACTGGGTGGAAGTTACCGCCGAGCCGCTGCCCATCGCTGAGGTGGCTGCCTGGACGGTGATCCCCTCGTGTGGGGCGGTGAGCATCTTCTGCGGGACGGTGCGCGATCACTCCGAGGGACGGCCCGGGGTGGTTCGCCTCGAGTACGACGCCTACGTCGAGCACGTGGTGCCGCGCCTCGACGCCATCGCCGACTCGGCCCGGAAGCGCTGGCCGGAGGTCGGACGGGTGGCGCTGCTCCACCGGGTGGGGACGCTGGCGGTGGGCGAGACCTCAGTCGTGGTCGCCGTCTCGACTCCGCACCGTCACGAGGCCTTCGCCGCCTCGAGCTGGTGCATCGACACCGTGAAGGCCACCGTGCCCATCTGGAAGCGGGAGGTGTGGGACGGCGGTTCGGACTGGGGACTGTGCGCCCACGATCTGGTGGACGTCGACGACTTGGCTGCCGGGAGCTGACGCCGTGGCCCCCCGTGAGCGACCGGGCCCCACTGTCTCCCTGGCCGAGGCGCGCCGACGACTGCTGGCGGCGATGATCCGCCTGGAGCCCCGCCGGGTGCCGCTCGATCAGTCAATGGGCTGCGCGCTGGCCGAGGCGGTGATGGCCGGCGAGGATGTCCCCCCGTTCGCCAACTCGGCCATGGATGGCTTTGCCGTTCGGGCCGAAGACGCCGCCACTGGCCAGTCCCGGTTCCGTCTGGTCGGCGCGGTGGCCGCCGGGGGCGCGGTCGACGACCCGCTGGGACCGGGTGAGACCATGGCCATCGCCACCGGGGCCGCACTGCCCAAGGGGTCCGACGCCGTCTGCATGGTGGAACAGGCCACGGTCGAGGGGACCGAGGTGGTCCTGGAGGCTGCCATCAGCTCGGGGGAGAACGTGCGGTACCCGGGTGAGGACATCGCTCGTGGCTCGGCGGTCTTCGAGGCGTCCACGGTCATCGGGCCGTCCCATATCGGGGTGCTGGCCAGCATGGGAGTGTCCGAGGTCACCGTGTACCCGTCGGCTCGCGTCGGCGTGGTGTCCACCGGTGACGAGCTCCATGAGGGACCGGGACCACTCGACCACGGCCAGATCCACGACTCGAACCGGCACGCGCTTCTGGCTGCGGTCCGCAGTGTCGGGGGCCAGGCCGTCAACCTGGGCGTGGTCGGTGACGACGAACAGGCGATCGCCCAGGCCATCGAGCGGGGCGCGGGAAGCTGCGATGCCATCCTGACCTCGGGGGGCGTGAGCGTCGGGGTGGCTGACCACATGAAGACGGTCCTGGGCCGGCTGTCGGATGGGGCGGCGCAGTGGATGGAGGTGACCATCAAGCCGGCCAAGCCGTTCGGGTTCGCCGTGCTGGCGCCGTCGGGGGTACCGGTGCTGTGCATGCCCGGCAATCCGGTCTCGGCCATGGTGAGCTTCGAGCTACTGGCCCGCCCCGCCCTGCGCTTCATGATGGGACATCGCGTCCTGGACCGGCCGGCTCTGGTGGCCACGGCGGAAGAGCGGCTGAGTCGCCGTCGTGACGGCAAGCTGCACTTCATCAGGGTCGTCACCCGGATCGACGGGGACGGGACCCTGTGGGTGCGGCCCTCGGGCGGTCAGGGCTCCCACCAGTTGCGCTCCATGGCCGAGGCCAACGCCCTGGCCATCCTGCCCGACGCCGCCGGCGACGGCGTCGATGCCGGCCAGCACGTGCGCATCCTGGTGGTGGACCCCGACGCGCTGTTGGGCACCGAGGTGCCCTCGTGACCGCCGTCGCACCGGTCCCCGTCGCCATCCGCCCGCGCCCGCCTGGCCCGGCGATGGCCGAGATGCCATTGGAGGGACCGCTGGTCGACCCCTTCGGTCGGGTGCACCGCGACCTACGGTTGTCTGTGACCGACCGGTGCAACTTCAGGTGCATCCACTGCCTGCCTGAAGAGGGGGTGAGCTTCCTGCCCCGCTCGGAGGTCCTCGGTTTCGACGAGATGGCGCGGGCCGCGACAGTGGCGCGCCGATTGGGTATCACGTCGGTGCGGATCACCGGGGGCGAACCCCTGATCCGTCAGGGCGTGCCCGATCTGGTGGCCCGGCTCGCCGCCATCGGGTTCGACGACCTGTCGCTCACCACTAATGGGAGCGAGCTGGCCCGCCTGGCGCCCGCACTGGCCGGTGCCGGCCTGGACAGGGTCAACGTGAGCTGTGACTCGCTCCGACCCGAGCGGTTCGCCCAGATCCGACGGCGGGGGCGCCTGGCCACGGTGCTGGCGGCCATGGACGCGGCCGAGGCTGCGGGGCTCGATCCGGTGAAGGTGAACGTCGTGCCGATCGCCGGAGTGAACGATGACGAGATCGAGTCGTTCGCCGACTTCGCCCGGACCACGGGCCGGGTCGTGCGCTTCATCGAGTTCATGCCCCTGGACGGCGAGGGCGCATGGCAACGCGACCAGGTGGTGCCGGCAGACGAGGTGCTGGCCCGGATCCACGCCCGCTGGCCGCTCGAGGCGAGCCCGGCTCTGGGTGGGGACCGCTCCGCGCCGGCCGAGCGATACCGGTTCATCGATGGCGGGGGCGAGATCGGGGTCATCGCCAGCGTGACCCGGCCGTTCTGCGGCACCTGTGACCGCCTCCGCCTGACCGCTGATGGCTCGCTGCGCAACTGCCTGTTCGCCCATGAGGAGGTCTCGGTCCGCGAGCTACTCCGGGGAGGCGGCTCCGACGAGGAGATCGCCCGCCACTTCCGGCGTGCGGTATGGGCCAAGTTCCCCGGGCATGGCATCAACGATCCGACGTTTCTCCGGCCGGACCGCTCGATGTCGATGATCGGAGGGTGACGGTGGCCCGGCTCCGCCTGTTCGGAGCGGCCGTTGACGCGGCCGGTAGTCGGGAGAGCGACGTCGACGGTCAGACGGTGGGCGAGGCCCTCGCCGCAGCCTGTGCCCGGTATGGCGAGGGATTCGCCGACGTCCTCGGCCGCTCCAAGGTATGGGTGAATGGCGAGCCCGCCGCACCCGGTGACCGGATCACGGCCTCGGATGAGCTGGCCGTGTTGCCGCCGGTGTCGGGCGGCTAGCGGCGGAGGGAGCCCGTTCAGACCCATGGGGTAGTGACGTTTGGCCCCTCGCTAGGATGCCCAGTGATGACGGTCACGCGTGCCGAGTGGTTGAGCAGGTTCGCCGCCGAGCTGGGCATCCCGGCGCCGACCGATGAGGAGATCGAGTCGCTGTTAGACCTGGCCGGCACCGCCGCGCATGCCTCGGAGCGGACGTGGGCACCGTTGACCTGCTGGCTGGTGGGCCGCGCCGGTCTCGAGCCCGCTGCCGCTCGGGCGGCCGCCGGTGCGCTCGCGGCCCAGCTCGACGGGACGTAGTTCGGTCGACCGGCCGTCATCGGCAGGGCACGATTAGTCGCCCAGTACCGCCTGCAGGTCCCGGACGTGCTCCTGGGTCTGCTCCAGCAACGGGCGCAGGGCTTCGGCCACGTCGGCCAGCCCCAGTTCGTTGGCTTGGGCGAAGCGCTCCCGGTACCGGTTGAGCTGCTCCTCTTCGAGCTTCAAGTCCGCTTGCAGGGCGGAGCGGGACCCGTCTGTAACGGGTACCGCTCGCACCGTCGTCGTCGGGGTCCCCTTGAGGAACGCCACCTGGCTGGCCAGCACTCGAGCATGGTTGAGCTCTTGGGTGAGGTGCTTGGTCAGCTCGTCCACGGTGCTGACGTACTCGGCTCCGGTGATGGTGGCGATGTGCAAGTTGTACTGCACGATGGACTGGTACTCAGTGCTGAGGTCCTCATTCAACCGGTCGATGAACTCGTCGGTGGTCATGTCTCTCCTTGGGTGGTGGTCGGTGAAGGGAACGGTGAAAGGCACAGAGTGGATGGGAACAAAACGGATGGGGGCAAGGCGTCGGTACACGTTGTCCGGCGAACGAGGGCGCCCGCTCCACCGCCGGCGGTTGGGCCGGGCCTACTCGTCTCGATGTGGCTACGGGGGACCTCAGCTTTCGGGGGGTCGATCGGGCTCGTCGCCGGGCAGCTGCTCGGCACCGGGATGCCAGGTGGTCGAGGTGTCGTTGACAGCGCGGTCAATTTTCTCCCCGATGGTGGCCATCGCCCGCCCGATCGGATTGTGCGGTGGATCAGGGTGGGTGGAGGCGTGGGCCACGGCTCGCTCGAGGTTTCGGGCCAGCTCCCCTTGGTCGGCGGCGTCGAGTGCGTCCACCAGAGGCAACAGCTCCCGGTCCTCCTGGTCGAGGTGGCTATGGATGGCGTCGATGAGGGCGTCCAGGGACGCTTCGAATCCCTCAGGGTCGTCGGCATGGGCGTTGATGGGCTTGACGTGTCGAGTTCGATTGCGGATCTCGACCATGGCCGAGCGCACCGCGGCCTGGTCCTCTTCCGCCCGTGCAATCGGTGCCTCCGTGCCGGGCTGTCCGCGCAATGCGGGATACAGCGCTCGTCGCTTGGCGTCCTCGGTGCGCGCCGACAGCCGTACCAGCTCGCCGGCCAGATCGGCCCGGGCCTCCGGCTCCGATGTGACGGCCAAGAGATCGAGAATGGCAACGAGCTGGCGACGGTCCTCATTCAAGGGAGCCAACAGTGTCGGCAGCGCCATCCGGACAACCTCCTCGTCAGTGTCGATACACGCCTTGTCGTTGTCGATGGTTGCTGTTGTACCCGCCGAGCCCACGGTCGAATCACCCGACGCCCGGGGACCAGGGGGAGGGGCGGCGGCCGGTTGGCGCCGACGAGCGGTCCCCGGACCAGCGACGGGTTGACTGCGCATGATCGGGGTAGACATCAGCTCGTGGATGCCAGCGAGTGGGCCACCGGGCCGCGGTCCGGTGCGACCGCTCATGTGTCCTGCAGGTCGATCCACTTCTCGACACGTGGGGCCGTGTAGGCCTGCAGGGCAGCCAACAGGTGATCGACGTCATCGACCTCGGCAATGAGGGACAGCTGCTCCGGCTTCAGGAAACCGGAGCTGACCGCCTCTCGCCGCAGGGCGTGATAGTGGTGCCAGTACCCATTGACGTCCACGGTGACGATGGGCTTGTGGTGCAGGCCGAGCTGTGCCCAGGTAGCCATCTCGGTCAGCTCCTCGAGCGTGCCCATGCCGCCGGGAAGGGCGACGAACGCGTCGGCCAACTCGAACATCTTCTGTTTGCGCTCGTGCATGGAGTCGACTTCGATCAGCTCGGTGAGCCCCTGGTGGGGCACGTCGCGCCGGAAGAGGTCCCGTGGGATCACACCCCGCACCTCGCCCCCGGCGGCCAGGGCGGCATCGGCCAGTACGCCCATGAGCCCTACGGCTCCGCCGCCGTAGACCAGGGTGATGTGGAGCCGGGCCAGTGTCGTTCCCAGCTGGCGGGCCGCCTGGGCGAAGGCGGGATCGGCACCGCTGGACGAGCCGCAGTACACGCAGATGCTCGATGGTTCCATCGGCTGAACGGTCAGTCAGGGCGGGAACTAGTCGGCTTGCTCGGGAGACTCGGCCACCGCCTTGATCCGCTCGAGGGTGGTGCGCATACCGTTGACGTTGGTGCGCCCGCGCGCCTTTCCCGCCAGCTTCCAGTAGAGCCGGAAGATCGGCGCGTCAGCGAGTTGGAAGGACTCGGTCACATCGGTACCGTCTCCGCTCGGTTCGAAGTGGTACTGCCACGTGTTGACGGGCTTGCCACCCGGGCCGTCCACGCCGAAGGCGAATTCCTGCCCGGGTATGCACGCCGTCACCGTGCACTTGGTCCAGTAGACGGGGCCCCGACCGTTGCGGCGGACGTGACCGCGGAATCTCGCTCCCACCGCCGGCCCCTTCGACTGGCCGAGCCACTCCGCTTCGAAGGTCTCGGGGCTGAACTTGCCGGTGTTGGTGATGTCGCTGACCAGGGCCCAGATCCGCTCGGCCGGGGCATCGATGTGGACGGTCACAGAATCTCGCACGCTCCGAGGATAGGACCTGTGGGCCCCCTCAGCGCCGAGTGGATCAGAACAGCGGTCCGGCCGACTGCGATGACACCGACATGCGTACCTCGGCAACGGTCACCGCTCGGCCCCCGAGTACCACGCGGTCTCCCGTCCGCCGCATGTGCACGATGCCGCCCCGGGCCGAGGCCTGCTCGCCCACCAGGTCGCTTCGGCCCGTGCGTTCGCCCCACAGGACGGCCAGGACGCAGTGGGCCGAACCGGTGACCGGGTCCTCGGGAATGCCGACGTTCGGCCCGAACACGCGGCTCACACAGTCGATCCCGGCCCGGTCTCCTGGCGCGGTGACGATCACGGCTTGGGATCCGAGCGAGGCCAGCATGGGCAGGTCGGGTTGGAAGGCCCGAACTGCGGCGGCATCCTCGAGCTCGATGAGGACGCAACCCCTGGAGCGTCCGAACCAGCGGATGCCGTCGAGGGTGAGCGTCGGCGGGACACCGCCGCCGATCGGGGCGTCGGCGGGGAAGTCCATCTCGATCCGGTCCTCGGCTCCTTGATCGCAGGTCAGGACCCCGCTCCGGGTGTGGAAGCGGGCCGTGCCCCCCAGCACGTGGGCCGAGGCCAGCGTGGCGTGGCCGCATATGTCGACCTCGGTAGTGGGGGTGAACCAGCGAAGGTCGTAGTCGCCGTCAGGTCGCCGGGCGACGAAGGCCGTCTCCGAGTGGTTCATCTCCATGGCTACCGCCTGCATCAGATTGTCACCGGGGAACGTCTCGACCACAGCCACCGCGGCCGGGTTTCCGGTGAACGGCTGGTGGGTGAAAGCGTCGACCACCGTCAGCTCGAGTGTCATCTTCAAAACCTACCGGGGCAGGGGTGGGAGACTGCCGCGATGGCATTCGGTCAACCGTTGGGGCAGCCGGCATCAGCGAAGCAGGTTCGAGAGCTCCTGGCCCTGCTCCATGACGCCGGTCACACCGACTTCCGCGATGCCCGGGGTCCCATGGGATTCACCCAGCGACAGGCGGCCGGCAAGTTCACCCGTGACGAAGTGGGCGTGTTCATCGACCGGCTACAGGACGCGGCGGGCGGGGAAGCTCCCGTCGATCGTGTGCCTGCTCCCCGTCCGTCGATGGCGACGCAGGCGTTGGCGCGGATACCCGCCAACCAGCTTGCCGCAGAGCTCCAGCGCCGCGGCTGGACGGTAACCGAGCCGTAGTACGGCCACCGGTGGTCGCCTGCGGGGCCCCGTGCCCGCAGCTAGGTGCTCGTGGGCTGGGCATAACATCGACCATGGCCCGAACCGGAGAGCGCCAGAACCATCGGCGGCTCAACCGACCCCACCGGGGCCTGTTCCTGTTGCTGGCGGCGTGCCTGGGAAGCACCGTGTTCCTTGGTCCCGCAGCGTTCCTGGGTCCCGCAGCGGCGGGTGCGACAACCACGACGCCGGCCCAGGAGTTGGCCTCGGCCGGTGCGGCGGCCAAGGGTGAACCGTCGTTCCACTACGTCTCCTCCCAGACTCAGTCCGGCCAGTCGGTGCTCATTTCCGGCGATGTCTCCAGGTCCGGGGGCCTACAGACGATCGTGGCCGACATAGGCGGGCAGGTCGGTCACGTGACGGTGAGCCTGGTCG
>DASXMT010000350.1:0-4430 GCA_036495505.1 Acidimicrobiales bacterium
GTGCCCAGGTCTCCGGTTCTGAGCCAGCCGTCGGCAGTGAAGCGGTCGCGGTGCCGGTTGCCGCCATAGGCAGTGATGACCGAGGGCCCTCGGATCTCGACATGGCCTGGGCGGCCAACCTCTCTCGTGGGTCCTCCGAACCCGTCGTCCGCCGAGCCAGCGTCGTGCGCCGAGCCAGCGTCGTCCGCCGCGGTCACCCTTTCGTCGACGGTAATCCGCAGTTCGACGCCGACCGGCACCCCCACCGAACCGGGCTTTCGAGGTCCTAGGAGCGGGTTTGCCGTGATCTGGCTGGCCGCTTCGGTCATGCCGTAGGTCTCGAGCACCGGGATGCCAGTGTTCGCTTCGAACCGGGACAGCGTCGCCGCCGGGAGCGGGGCGGATGCCGAGCGGACGAATCGGATCCGAGCGGGCACGGCTTCGTCCGGATCCGGATCGGCCAGATGAGACACGATGGCGGGGACCGCATTGATCCAGGTCACCTGGTGCTGCTCCATCAACGCCCAGAACCCGGTCCGATGGAAGCGGTCGTCGAGCACGAGGCTGGCCCCGGCCACCAGGGTGGCGAGTAACCCGACGACCTCGGCGTTGATGTGGAACAAGGGAAGCGGGTTGAACCCCCTATCCCCGGGCAAGAGGCGGTGATGGCCGGCAACGGCGCGGGCGGTGTGGAGCAACCGGCCCTGGTACACGGGGACGACCTTGGGGGCCCCGGTGGTTCCCGACGAGGCCAGGACGGCGCCACCCATCCCTGCCGGGCTCGGGGTCCCTTCCTCGAGTGCCCACTCGACTGGGATCGGAGGGCGCCGGGGCGTGTGTCCGTTTGGATTGGTCCTTTCGAGATCCGGTGTGAATGGAGGACCGCCGAGATTCGACGCGAACTGAGGATCGCCATCGGACACCAGGAGGGCGATCTCGAGACGGGAGATGGCGGTGTCGATGCCCTCGGTCGAAGTATTGGGGTCGAGCGGTGCCACCCACCGGCCTGAGGCCATGATGGCCAAGAAGAGCACCGCGTATTCGAGTGGGTCGGCGACGGCGATGCCCACCGTGGCGTCGCGGGCCACACCTCGATCCTCGAGCACTTCGATCCGCGACCACACCCGGTGACAGAGATCACGGAACGAGACCTGCCTCGAACCCGTGGCCTCGACGAGATAGGGGGCATCGCCGTAGATCGCGGACCGAGACTGGATCAGCTCGGCGATGGCGCTCCCCGGTCCGGTTACGGTGGGCTGCCGGTGCAGTGGGTCGATGGCCATGTCAGTACATCATCCGGGGGTCGCTGTAGTGCTTGAACTCGACCAGGTTGTCCGAGGGGTCACGCAGCACGAAGGTCCGGTGCACCTCGGCCTTCCCTTCGAACCGGGTGCCCAGGTCGCAGAACACCGGAACCTCTCGCTGGAGGCACAGACGGTGGACGGCGTCGAAGTCGTCACCGTGCCGGAACGTCACCCCGAAATGCCGCGGGTACAGTTCGAGTTCGCCGCCGCCGGCGTCCGTCGGCCGCGCCGTCAGGTGGCACACGACCTGGTCGCCGAAGAAGTCGAGGGTGATGCGGTCCTCGTAGCGACGGGCCAGCTTGCAGCCGAGCAGTCGGACATAGAAGTACTCCGCCTCGGCGAGGTCATAGGCCGGTATGGCCAGGTGGAAGGCATCCCCACCCTCTCTCACGCTGCCCCGACCCCGCTCTCAAAACAGGTCAGCGTGTCGGCCCGGAGCCCGAGCCGGATGGTCTCGAGCCCCAGAACGGCGGTGGCGGCCACGTTGCCCAGGTTGACGTCGGGCCCGATGCGTTTCACGAAGTAGTTCTGCAATTCGGTCGACGGCGCCTCGAACAGGAGGTCCTGCGGGCGCAGGCCGCTGGCCAGCAGATCCTCGATAAGACCGAACCGAAGTTGCCCGTCAGGTCGACAGATGCCCGATTTGCCGCTCTCGCGCGCCTCCAGGGTGACCAGGCATGCCCCGGCCTCCAGGTCCTCGTGGCTGCACTCGATCCAAAGGCTGGGTGGGAGGTTCTCCGAACGGTCGGAGTCCTTGAAGCCGACCTCGGAGATGACCCGAAAGTCATCGGCGAGCTTCCTGATGTACCCCGCCTTCTCCAAGTTGCTCATGTCGATCGTCCCGTTGGACACCTCAACGAACTGGCACGAGTATTCGTGGCACAGGTCTCGGAATGCGTCCAGGCGGTCCTGGAGCACGTACTTCTCAAAGAGGGTCCCACCGAAGTAGTAGTCCACGCCGGCGCTGTTCAGGATGTCGATCTTCTCGCGCAGGTCTTTGGTCACGATGGCCGTTCCCCATCCGAACTTTACGAAATCGAGGTACTCGGCCCCGCTGGTGATGACGTCTTCGAAGTACCGGGTGGGTAAGCCCCCGTCCACCATCATGGTGATTCCGGCGGACCTGGGCTTGGCGTCACGTCGGGGTAGCTGGAGTGTTGTCGGGTTCATCTGATCCCTCCGTTCTTACAGTTGTCGCATCAAGGCTGGATGGTGGACGGCGTCGTGATCGGGCATCCGGACGCGCCACAGGCTTCCGTTGGGCACCGTGTCCCAGGTCATGTCCCCAACGGAGCGCCCGGCGCAGTAGGCGCGGATCATCCGCACGGTGCCGCCGTGGGCAACGACCAGTGCGTCGGCTCCGTGGAGGTCGTGGCGCAGCCAGTCGACGAACCCGGCGACTCGCTTGTATAGGTCATCGAGCGATTCGCCACCGGAGGGTCGGGCGTCGCTGTCTACGACCCGGTCGCCGTCGATGCCGGTGACCGCGGGAGCGAGCGAGCCGGCCGGCGAGCCCTGAAGGACTCCCAGACTCCGCTCCCGCAGTGCCGAGTGCGGCTGAGGCTGGAGGCGCAGTGAATCGGCCAGGATGGCCGCCGTTTCCTGGGCGCGGCGAAGGTCGCTGGTGTACACGGCCTCGATGGTGCGGCCGCCCAGGCGGTGGGTGAGGAGCTGCGCTTGACGCCGACCCTGCCGGGTCAGAACGGCTTGGTCAGCATGGCCTTGCACCAGTCCGAGCACGTTCCACGTGCTCTCGCCGTGTCGTACCAACCAGATCGTCTGGTTCTTGGAGGAGTTGGTCACAATGAGCACTATGCCGACCCTCACTGTGGGCGGCCTGTGAGTTCACCGAGAACGCCCTGAATTGTTGTGAAGATTTTGATAAACGCCGGCCGACCGCCACAGAACGGCCGACCGCCGCAGGCCGCCGCAGACCGCCCCGCTCGATCGGACGCGTCCACCCTCGGCCGCCGCTCGATCAGACGCGTCCACCCTCGGCCGCGGCTCGATCAGGCGTGTCCAGGACACCGGCATCACTGGCCGGTCAGCGGCCCCACGACGTGCTCGGCCAGGTAGTCGGCCTGCTCGTCCCCGGGATCGAACAGCGAGAAGTAGGAGAGCCCGGTCTGCTGACGCCAGTGCTGGAGGCGGTCGCGGACCTCGTGCCCGGTGCCGCACAGGTAGAGCGCGGAGTCGGCCATCTGGGCAGGGGCGATGCCGGTGGCTGCCGACTCGGCGGCAATGGCAGGCGCCGGTTCGTCGCCGACGATGACCCGGGAGACCATGGTGTTCAGCTCGATGGAGTGGGGGTCCCGTCCTGCCGCCGAGGCCGACTGCCGCACCCAGGTCGCCTTCTCGACCATGCGCTCGAGCGTGGAGTCGGGGAGGGAGTGCGTGACCGACCAGTCGCCGGTGGACTGCCGGGGGATCATCGAGACGGTGTCGGCGACCCGTCCGGCCACGCCGAGGAGGTTCCTTCCACCCCCTCCCACGAGCAGCCGCGGCTGGACCGGTACTTCGGCCACCATTGGCACATCGGTCACCCGATAGAACCGACCGTCCATGGTGGTCGACGGCTCGGTCCACAGCCGACGCATCAGCGCCACCGACTCATCGAGCCGAGCCAGTCGGGTGGCCGGCGGCTCGAAGTCGAGGCCGGTGGCTGCGAAATTGGCGGCGACGTACCCGGTGCCGATCCCGAGCTCGAACCGGCCACCGGAGATGAGCTCGAGCGTGGCTGCAGACTTGGCCGTGAGCACCGGGTCGCGTAGCGGAGTGTCGAGCACCAGCGTGCCCACGCCGATCCGCTCGGTCACTGCGGCGATGGCTGACAGTCCGGTGAACGGCTCCCACTGCGGTACCACGACGTGGTCGGTCAGGGTGATGGTGGAGAAGCCGAGCTCCTCGTAGTGCTGGGCGCGCCGACGCCAGTCCTCGGTGGGCAGATGCCAGAGGTGGAGACCGAAGCGGAACGGGTGCGACACCGGCCGTATGTTACGGCTCTCAGCGCGCCGGGAACCTGACAGTGTCAGCGCCGGGAACCTGACGGCTCTCAGCGCCGGGAACCTGACGGCTCTCAGCGCCGGGAACCTGACGGCTCTCAGCGCGGGTGGCGGCTCCGGCTTCGCATGCGACCCCGAGTGTGCC
>DASXMT010000351.1:0-3430 GCA_036495505.1 Acidimicrobiales bacterium
CTTCCGATCTCTGCCTTCGGCATCACCGCCGAAGATGGGCGAAGACACGCGGTCTGTACTGGCGGAAGTCCTGGGTATGGGTGCCGCCGAGCTGGCGGAGCTCCGGGCCAGAGTGGTGGTCGGGGGGCACGCAACGTGACCCCCGACACAGGTGGGGAGGACGCAGCGCCAGAGACGGAGTCCGACGTCGTCCCTGCCGGTGCGGCACGCGCCCTGCATAACCTGCTCGACGGGCCCGGCTCGCCACCGGCCGGCGGCGACCCGCTGCCGCCGCTGTGGCATTGGCTGGCCTTTCTTCCCCGTACGTCTCAAAGGGACCTCGGCCCCGATGGGCATCCCCGGCCGGGATCGAGCACCCAACCAGAGGACTTCCCGCGCCGCATGTTCGCCGGATCCAGGCTTTGGTTTCCAGGGAAAGCCCGTATCGATCGGAAACTCCTGCGCCAGAGCGACGTCGTTTCGACTACCGAGAAGGCGGGACGAAGTGGACCGTTGCTGTTCGTGACCATCGGGCACCGCATCGCCGACGAAGGGGAGGTCGTCGTTCGGGAAGAACAGGACATCGTGTATCGGCCGTCTGAGCAGCATGGCACTGCCCGACGGGAGGGCCCAGTTCCCCCAACGGGCGATTGGACCTGGGGCTTGGATCTCCACCCGACCGAGACCATGCTCTTCCGGTTCTCAGCCCTGACCTATAACGCCCATCGGATCCACTATGACCGCACTTACGCTGAAGAGATCGAGGGCTACCCGGGCCTCGTCGTCCAGGGACCTCTCCAGGCGATCGCACTGGCCGAGGTGTGCCGCAGGTATTGCCCTGACCGACCCATGACATCGTTCGTCTTCCGGGCGCTGCGCCCGGCGTTCGAGGGTGGCATCCTGCGGTTCCGTGGACGACCCAACCGGTCGACCGTCGACCTCGCGGTGTTCGATGGCTCTGATCGAAGGACGATGGAGGCGACGGCGACCCTCGAGCCGTAACCGCAGCGCGAGAGACTTCAGCCTCGGTCGGTTCGGTTGTCTGTTCGGGTGCCGGCGCCGCCCTGGCGGTCGGGCCCGGCCGGCCGGGCCTAGCGCTGTCCGGAGCGGGCGCCGCCCTCGACCTGATCGCCGAGGTTCTTGTCCACGTTCCGCTGGTAGGCGACCACCTGGCAGACCCAGGTCGTTGACGACGCGAATGGGTCGAAGGTCCTACCCACGACCGTAAGCCTCGATTCCAGAGTTGACGAGCCCTAAACTCGCTACGGAGCAACTCGAATTCGGTCGCCCCCGGGCGGAAGTCGTAGGTTCCCTGGGGCCAGCCGGGGCCGGAGTGTCGGGGTGAGGTGAGCAGCACCTCTTCCAAACCACCGTGACCGACCCGCCCCGATCATCGTCGAACGCCGGCTCGGTGATCTGCTGTTCGCGGCCGGAGGACCTTGGCCTTTACATTGAGAAACAGAGGAGACGGAGTAACCGAGCAAGGAGGCTCACCATGCCAGCGAAAGGTACTGCGGAATGGAAGGGTGACGTGCCCACTGGCACCGGCACCTTCACGGCGGGGGACACCATCACTGGGGATTACACATACAAGTCCCGATTCGAGGATGGGCCCGGGTCCAACCCGGAACAGCTGATCGCCGCGGCCCATGCCGCCTGTTTCTCCATGGCGCTCTCGAATATCTTGGCCCAGGCCGGCACCCCACCTGACTCGGTGCGGACGGAGGCCACCGTGACCTTGCGACCGGTCGACGGGGCACCGACCATTACCAACATCGCTCTTGTCACGGTTGGACAGGTGCCGGGACTCGATGAGGACGCGTTCGTGGAGCACGCCCGTGAGGCAAAGGCCGGCTGTCCGGTAAGCCGAGCGCTGGCCGGAGTGCCCGAGATCACCCTCGAGGCGTCTTTGGCCCCGTGAGGACGACGTCGCCCGCTGGGGCGCCCTGGCCCCCTCATGCCTGGACTCGGTGCCGGCGGTCTCGGTCAATCGGTTGTTTGCGTTTTCGCTCATCCCCAACCGGACGGATCCGCGCCTGATCCCCTCGGGATCGGGCATCGATGATGGGCTGGGGAGCGAAGTCCACCACCTCGCCTGGTTCTGCGTCCGAGATCTCGAGCTTCACCCCCAAGGTCGCCTCGGACATCCGTCCACCTTGCCGGTAGCGAAGGGCGAGGGGGATGCAGGCAGCCAAGGTGGCCACCCCGCCGACCATCACGGCGATCCGGGGGTTGCTGATGTCGGCGATCCAACCCACCAGCGGAGCTCCGATGGGGGTGCTCCCGAGGAAGGCGATGGCGTAGAGGGCCATGACCCGGCCGCGCATGGCCGGGTCGGCCTGCAGCTGGATGGTGGCGTTGGCAGTGGAGATGAACGAGATACTGCAGAGTCCCATGAAGACCAGGACGACCAGTGCGACGACCTCGGTCGGGGCGGCGGCGACCACCAGGAGCATGACGCCGAAGGCCAGGCCGATGACGCTGAGCATCGCCGTGCTGGGCTTGCTGCGATGAGCGACGATCAGACCGCCGATGACCGCGCCGGCGCCCATGGCCGCCATGAGGGCGCTGTAGGTGCCGGCGCCGCCGTGGAAGGTGCGGGTGGCCAGCAGCGGGAGGGTGGTCGTGAAGTTGAAGGCGAAAATGCCCACCACCGCCATGGCCAGCAGCGGATCCCGCAGCTCGCGGGTCGACCACGCGTAGCGAAGGCCGTCGCGGACCTGCCCCTTGGCCCGGACCACCACCGGGCGTTGGTGCAGCTCGGCTGGACGCATCATGAACAGGGCCACCAGGACCGCCACGTAGGACGCGGCGTTGAACAGGAAGCAGGCAGCCAGGCCGACGGCGAAGATGAGTATCCCTCCGATGGCCGGACCGATCACCCGCGCGGAGTTCATGACCACGCTGTTGAGGCTGATGGCGTTGGGCATGAGGTCGCGGCCGACCATCTCGGATACGAAGGTTTGGCGAGCCGGGTTGTCGAAGAGGTTGACCACACCGAAGAGCGTGGAGACCACGTAGACCTCCAACATGTTGACAGTCCCCAGTGCCACCAGGAGGCCGAGGGCGAGGGCCAGCACCCCCGATGCCGTCTGGGTGACATACAGGAGCCTTCGCTTGTCGACGCGGTCCACGACCAGGCCGCCCCAGCTGCCGAGCAGCAGCAGCGGCAGGAACTGCAGGGCCGTGACGATACCGACGTTGAAGCCGTTCCCGTGGAGACGGTCAGAGAGGACCAGCAGCCCCAGGGCGACAGCGTGCATCCAGGTGCCCGAGGCCGAGATCACCTGGCCGAAGAAGTAGAGGCGGTAGTTGCGGACCCGCAGCGCCTTGAAGGTCTGCCGGGCCGCCCGGGCGATGGGGCTCATGCGTCGGCCACCAGGTGCTCGAAGATCCTGCTCAGGTTGTCAGCCGGCACGTTGTCAGGCGGGTCCAATGCGGCCAGTCGACC
>DASXMT010000352.1:0-4345 GCA_036495505.1 Acidimicrobiales bacterium
TCGCGGCGGTCGTCGTCGTACTGAGCCAGTCGAGTGCGCGCCGCCACGTCAGTTGCCGCCGCTTCTCGCAATGCTTTCAAGATCGGCACAGACCGCTCGTAGACGCCGATGGCGAAATGGACCCCAGTGCGCAAACGTTCACTTCGTTTGCCCTTTCCGAGCATGGCGAAGTCTGGACGATCAATCATGGGCGCCTCTTGGTCGTCGCCGACGATGGCGACGTCGATCGCATGTATCAACATGGCTGACTTCGACCCAAACGCGGAAAAGATGGTGTCGACCGACGTCCCAGCTTGGGAGGCGATCGTCTGTACCGTCGAGGCCGAGTAGCCCCGATCGCCAAAGAGCTTGATCGCAGCGCTGATGATGAGTTGACGTGTCTCGGCCGCTTGCCTCTCCCGTAACGGTGAGTGATAGCCCGATGCTCGATCTCGCCTGCTCCGAGTAGCCACGGACCTCAAGATAGCAGCAGGACTGGGGTTAACCTAGTCCAAATCGGTTGTACACATCTTTAATAGGTTCGATCTATGGATACTTGCTCTAATCAACCATTCACCGGTACAGTCCTGTTTGCTCGGTTTCGAAATGACACGGAAGTGAAAGGTGAACGGGAGTGAACCTGATTCGAAGCACAACGCCCGGACGACGAATGAAGAGAGCGATGCCGTCATCGTGGCGACCGGCCGACAAACAGTTCTCACAACTGCAGCCTCGACGGGCTCGCCGAATCGAGTTGCGCCGCGTCATCTTGGCGATGGTCGCCGCTGCCAGTGTCCTGGCGGTTGTCGGAGCTTCTGGCACGGCGGGGGCATCGACGAACGGCAATATAACTGGGCCGCCCGGTCTGTCCAACACCGTCAATACGATCGAGAACCTGCCGCTCTACCGACACTCGGATTGGGGCATTTCGGTCCTCGACGAAAAAAGCGGCCAAGCCGTGGTCACACAGAACGCCCAAAAGATGTTCGATCCAGGATCGACGATGAAGCTCTACTCGGTCTCGACCGCCCTTCGCCTGTACGGCCCGAACTACCAGTTCAAGACGCCCGTGTACCGCGAGGGAACCGTTGCAGGCGACACGTTGAATGGGAACTTGGTTCTTGTGGCGTCCGGGGACATGAGCTTGGGACTCCGAGAGCAACCCAACGGAACGCTGTACTACGAGAGCCTCCCCAAGATCGACCAGAGCTATGCCGACATTGGGGTTCCGGGCGACTATGTAGAGCCGCCTGGAAATCCCCTGGCCGGACTCGACCAACTCGCCGCCATGGTACGTGCCTCCGGTATCACCCAGGTGAACGGCAACGTCGTCATCGATGACCGGCTCTTCACCGCCTACAGTGGCTTTCCCGATGGGCTCATCGCGCCCATATGGGTGAACGAGAACCTGATCGATGTCGTGGTCACGCCCAGCACCGTTGGTCAAACAGCGTCGATTAATTGGCGGCCAATGACCGCGTCTTACACGGTCGAGAGCCAGGTCTCCACAGTGGCGGCTGGACAATCGACCTCGGTCATGATCACCGAGCCCACGCCGGGGAATCTCGTGGTGACGGGCCAAATCGCCGCTGGGACCACTCCGACACTGGTGGTGCGAGAGGTCGACGACCCGTCAGCGTTTGCAAGGACCGCCTTTATCCAGGCGCTGCAAAGTGCTGGGGTGAGCGTATCGGCCCCGGCCACCGGTCCGAACCCCGAGGCGTTGTTGCCACCGAAGGGGAGCTATCAGCCATCGGACATGATCGGCGAACACGTCTCGGCGAAACTCTCCCAGTTCAGCAACCTGATCTTGAAGACAAGCTACAACCGGGGCGCTGATCTCATGGTTTGCCTGTCGGCTGTCAGGGCGGGGAGCACGAGCTGCCCACAGGGCCTAGTACCCGAGGTCAAGACGATCACTGGTCTGGGGGTGCCGTCCACGAGCGTGTTCCCGTTCGATGGTGCCGGCTCGGACGATCAGGGGCGAACCACCGCGGCGGCCATAGCGACATTCCTGAGACGTGCCACCACGACGAGCTACGGCCCGACGCTGTACAACTCGCTCCCCGACTTCGATCGGAGCGGGACCATAGCGGGCGTTTTGCCAAAGTCGCCAGCGGCCGGGCACGCGCAAGTCAAGACCGGCAACCGGATCGTGCAGACGCCGGCAAATCAGATACTGGTGCTCGGGAACAGCTTGGCCGGATACATCCATACCAAGAGCGGCCGGCACCTGACGTTCATGATCGTTGTCGGCAATGTGCCAATCTCGTCACCCCAAGAGTTCGAGACCATTACCAGGCAACAGGCGCAAATGGTGGCTGCAATACGACAGGACATGTGAAAACCTCGTGACACCTCGGGCCATGAGCCATTGGCAAAGTGGACCGGCCCGGGTTTTGAAGTGTGCTCGACAGTTTGGGTTTCTCATGCCCCATCGGGCTGAGACCCGTGACGTAGTCCGTAGTCGGCCTCGACCTCTGCCGGCGTACGGTCGTCGAGTTCGGAGTGCAGGCGAGCCTCGTTGAACCACGACACCCAGAAGCAGGTTGCGATCCCGAGGTCGTCGTCATCGCCAGCGCAGCCTGGGCCGGCGTCATGCATGTCGTAAACGCCTCCAGCCAGGCCTCGGCCGACTCGCCCATCGCCCGGCGGCTCGGGCAGGCCGAGATCGAGCCGGCCTGGCCGGTTCAGGGCTGCCCCACGCTCCTGCGATCGACGCCTACATGCAAAACGTCTTGGCGTTGGCACCGGCGATCGCCGAGGCAAGCGGCTTCGGATCCTCGGCCGGCAGGGTCGCGTCGGCATCTCCATCAAGCGGTCGAAGCTGGTAACCGGAAGTTCTTGGTCCCAACTGGTGCCCGCTCCGCACGGGGACGGGGCCGAGCGCCCGAGGGCGACCGGTCCCGTCCCGCGTTGGCGGAGCCCTGTGCCGAAGGGATCAGAAAGCGACGATGCCCTCGCCAGCCACCGAGCCGGGCACTGTCACGCTCCCGATCTCGGTCAGGGATCCACCCGGATTCACATGGAACTCGTCCACGATCCCGTTCCCCCCAGTCTGGACATAGAGGAACTGGCCATCAGCGGAAGGTGAGGCGTCCACCGTTCCCGGGTCCGTGGTGGTCTGTCCGAGCAGGGTGAGCTGGGCCGAGGGGCTCGCCTGGAAGCTGCTGATCGAGGCGCTGCCGGCGTTGGATGCGAAGAAGTACCCCTGGGCGGTGGTGACCCAGCACGTGGCCGTTTGGCCCGTCCCGACGGTGTCTACCGGGGTGACCGTCCCGTCCTGGTTCAGCGTGAAGGTGCCCAGCGCCGGATTGGTGCTCGAGGACTCGGCGACGACTAGGTGCCCGGCGGCGTCGAAGGTAACGCCGAAGGGGACGGTGTTGGGCTCGGCATTGACGACCGGCGAAGGCGATAGCAACCCGAGGAACCCAACGCGATAGACGTCGATGTCGTTCCCGTTGGCCTTCGTGGTCACGATCAGCTTGGAGCCGTCCGGCGAAAAGGCGACCTGTCCGGGTGTATTAGTGAACTGAGGGGTAGCCGAAGGATTGAGCCCCAGTGCCCTGTTCGATCCCGGGATCGGGAGCAGGTGGCCGAACAAGGCGAAGTACTCCTGGAGCGCGCCTCCGTTTTCCGCGTTGAGGACATAAACGACGCCGTTGTGCACGGCCACGCTGACCGGGAAAGTCCCGCCCGAGTTCACCACCTGTTGCAGGGTCAACTGGTCACCGCGTACCGAGAAAACCGAGACCGTATTGCTGCCGGCGTTCACCGCGTACAGGAGATGGTTGCCCTGGTCATAAGTGAGGGACCCCTGGGAGGCCAGGTGGTCGACCACTGACCCGCTGAGTGAGCCACCGAGTCCCCCGGTGGCGTAAGTGTTGGCGAGGGTGAGGGTGCCGTTGCCGGACCGGTCATAGGCGACGACCTGGTTGCCGGCGGTGTTGTCGGTCTGTACGAAGACAACATGATCGGCACCGCCGACCGAGGACTCCGGCGAGGCGGCGTGGGCTGTACCGGTGATGGCAACGGTCCCGACGAGGGCGGCGACTGCGGCCAAACTGGTACCTACGAGATTCTTCATCAGTGGAAACTCCTTGAGTTGAATTGTGGACATCTTGTAGTCCCCCGGGAGACCATTCCGTTACAGTCGATCGGGTTCGAGCACCACCTCCCGGGGGCCGGTGCGGCGCACTTCTTCCCGGAGGGCTAGCGTCCGTCGCCGATGGCGGTTTCGATCGATCTGAGCCCGAAATAAGGACGGGTTGACGACGCCGTTGCTACGACCGAAGGACATCCTCTGCCAACGGGCCGTCGAGCTCGTCACCGACTATCTCGAAGGGTCGCTCTCGCGACGCCAACG
>DASXMT010000353.1:0-3230 GCA_036495505.1 Acidimicrobiales bacterium
CTTCTCGACGATGGTGAACGGGATCCCGGCCTCTTGCAGTCGGATCCCGGCCAAGAGACCGGACTGGCCGCACCCGATGACCACGACGGGGAAGGCCTCCCGGGTGGCTGCATCAGCGGGGGCGCCCACCTTCCGGGCGTCATCTCCGTCGAGCTCCATCTCCTCCATGAGCATGGGGACGTACTCGGCCGGCACGTCCTCACAGACCAGCCATGCCATCATCTCGTGCAACAGTTCGGCCGAGATGGGCTCGGGCTCTGGACA
Organism: Acidimicrobiales bacterium; assembly: GCA_036495505.1. Lineage (GTDB taxonomy): Bacteria > Actinomycetota > Acidimicrobiia > Acidimicrobiales > RAAP-2 > DASXMT01. Next base: position 265 of record DASXMT010000353.1, read on the forward strand.
ACCCCGGTCCCGGTAGTCCCGGATCACTTCGAGGGCCAGCACCCTGACCTCTGCCTTGTCCTCGTCGGACATGAAGCCCTGGACCTCGTTGAGAAAAAGGCCGGCCGGCTTGAGCCGACCCCGGATGAGCTCGGGATCCCCGGTCATGTGGACGAGCGAGAGCATCAGCGTCGGGATACTGACGTCCAGCAGGGCGGCGGCGATGTCCTCGTCGGATGTGTCGAACGGCTCGCCTGCGTGCGGGTTCCGCATGTCGTGGGCCCTTTCTCGGCGCGGAGGCGGTCCCCCCGCTTGATGTGTCACAGTACACAACATCGAGATTGTGTCTACCGAGTTGTAGGGGGTTCCGTGCGCCAGGTCGTCATCGATGGTCCGGGCCAGGTCAGGCTGGCCGAGGCTCCCGATGCCGTGCCCCCTGGTGCCGACGGGGCCGTGGTGGCAGTGGAGGCCACCGCCATCTGCGGATCAGATCTGCACTTCTACGACGGTGACATCCCCGTCGGTGGGGGCTTCTCGGTAGGACACGAGTTTCTGGGTACCGTGGCCGAGGTGGGACCCGACGTGCGCCGGTTCCAGGTCGGTGACCGGGTGCTCACGGCCTCGGTGGCCGGGTGCGGGCACTGCGATGGATGTGCGACCGGTGACCCGGTCACGTGCGTCGAGGGACCGAAGGTGTTCGGGTCGGGACGCCTGCCCGGAGGACAGGCGTCAGCCGTCGCCGTACCGTCGGCCGACTTTCAGCTGCTGCGGATCCCCGAGGGGTTGGACGACGAGGCCGCGCTGCTGCTGACCGACAACCTCAACACCGGGTGGATCGGAGCCAAGCGGGCAGACATCCCCGCCGGCGGGACCGTCGTCGTGCTGGGCCTCGGTGCGGTCGGGCTCTGCGCGGTGCGGGGCGCCTTTGCCCTGGGTGCCGGCCGGGTGCTGGCGGCCGATCCCGTGGCCGGCCGGCGTGCGTTGGCGGCCGATTCCGGCGCCATACCCATCGAGGGGTCGACCACAGAGGCGGTCATGGAGGCCACCGGTGGACGGGGAGCGGACGCGGTCATCGATGCCGTTGCCCTCGACACCACCCTCACCGATGCCCTGACCTGTGTCCGAGCCGGGGGCACGGTCTCGGTCATCGGCGTGCACAACCTCGATCCGTACCCGTTGCCCATCCTGGGGGGCTTGTTCCGGAGCCTCACCCTCAGGATGACCACCGCTCCGGTCCACCAGACGTGGAAGGAGCTGGTCCCGTTGGTGGCCAACGGCCGGATACGGACGGACGGCATCTTCACCCACCGTTTCCCGCTCACCGAGGCTCCCCAGGCCTACGCGGCTGTCGCCGCCCGGACGGCCGACTGCATCAAAGTGATGATGCTGCCCTGATCGGGCCCGGCCCGAGCGGGCATGGGGAGTGCGCGCCTACGACGCCGGGAGCTGCGATACGTCGATCGACGGGCTGTCGCGCGACAAGAATTCGATCACGTCGGGGACGCTTCGAGGATCCTGGGCGAAAAAGGTGTGGCCACCCTCGTACTGGTGCAATTCTGCACCCACGATGGCTGACGCCATTGCCTCGCTGTTACCAGGCGGGGCGATCCCGTCATAGCGGCCACATCCGATAAAGGTCGGGCAGGTGATGGCCGGGAGCCTGTCCCAGACGTCATGGGTGCGACGGGCATCGAGCTGCTCGAGCTCCCCCCGCCTGCGTTGGGGATCCGACTGCGGTTCCCGGCTGTCGATCATCGCCGCCAGTGCCGCGTCACTCGGATGTGCGGCCAGCCAGGCGTCGTCGAAGCGGGTGTCGATCAACCGGCGCCGTAGCTGGGAACGCTTCTGCGCTGGGACCGCCTCCAGCTCGTGCAGCGGATAGGAGGACCGGTCCGGTCCCCCCGGCGATGTGCACAGCAGGGCCAGGCGCTCAACCCGGTCGGGCGCGGTCACCGCCAGTTCCTGGGCCACCATGCCCCCGAAGCTGACACCAAGCACGCAGGCGGACTCCCAGCCTTCAGCATCCATCACGGCCAGCGCATCGGCGGCACAATCGGCCATGGCGTACGGTCGAGTGACGGGACTGCTCGAGCCCAAGCCCCGGGCGTCCAAGGTGAGGAAGTCGAACGATGGGTCGAACACCGAGAACATCGCCCTCGACGTCTCGATGGTCGTGCCCGATCCGTTGAGGAAGAGGAGCCGGGGACCGACGCCGAATCTCTCGTAGTACAGGTCGACGCCGTCGGCAGAAACAGTGCTCACCACTGCCTCCGAGGGCCGTGGCGCGGCGGCCAACCGAGCCCGGGCAACGTCAGTCGGCCAGGGCCTGGTACACCAGGGCCCGAAGCTGGGCTCGGAACGGATAGGAGCTCGACGGCAGGAGCTGGGTCATGAACACCACGGTCAGGTCTTCCACCGGATCGACCCAGAACGCGGTGCTGGCCGCTCCGCCCCAGAAGTACTCGCCGACCGACCCGGCGGTGCCCGTCGCTGCGGGCCCGTTGCCGACTGCGAACCCCAGGCCGAAACCGACTCCATCGAACTCCACCTCGCCGAAGCCGCCCGTGGCCAGGTCGGACAACAAACCCTGGCCCGGGAGGTGATTGCAGGTCATGAGGTCGAGGGTCTTGCGCCCGACGAGGCGGCGGCCGTCGACCTCGCCCCGGTTGAGCAGCATCTGGCAAAAGCGGAGGTAGTCGTGCGAGGTCGAGACCAATCCCCCGGCGCCCGACTGGTACGAGCGGAGCCGACGGTAGGGGCTCTCCTCCGGATCGTCTTGCAGGGCGGGCGACCCGCCGGGCCGGTAGTTGTAGCAGGCGGCGAACCGGGACACCGAGTCGTCGGCGACCGAGAAGCCGGTGTCGACCATGCCCAGGGGTTCGAAGACATGGGCGTGGAGGTACCGGTCGAACCGCTCCCCCGAGAGGATCTCCACCAGCCGGGCGCAGACATCGGTGGACAGTCCGTAGTTCCAACGCGAGCCGGGT
>DASXMT010000354.1:0-17787 GCA_036495505.1 Acidimicrobiales bacterium
CCTCTGGAAGCACCAGGACCTTCTGGCCGGACGGACCGAGGTCCGCCGGTCCCGGCGCCTCGTCATATCCTCCATCGCCACCGTCGGCAACTACGAGTACGGCTTCTACTGGTACTTCTACCTCGACGGGTCGATGCAGCTCGAGGTCAAGCTGACCGGGATCATGTCGACCCAGGCGCTGGCCCCCGGCGAGCAGTCCGCCTACGCCACCATGATCGCTCCCGGTCTGGCTGCCCCTGTGCACCAGCACCTGTTCTGTGCCCGCCTCGATGTGGAAGTGGGTGGGGCCATCAACGAGGTCCACGAGGTCTCGTGCCAGGCGCTGCCGGTGGGAGAGGAGAACCCGTGGTCGAACGCTTTCGTCTCGGTATCCACCAGGCTCGAGTCCGAGCTGGAAGCCCGTCGGAACATCGACCCCGCCTCCAGCCGCTACTGGAAGTTCGTCAATCCCGAGGTTCGCAACCGGCTGGGCCAGCCCGTGGCCTACAAGCTGGTACCCGGGGCCACGCCCACCCTGCTCGCCCACCCGGAATCGAGCGTGGGGCGACGGGCTGGGTTCGCCCAGCACAATCTGTGGGTGACCCCCTTCGCCCCCGACGAGAGACGGGGTGCGGGCGACTATCCCAATCAGCACCCCGGAGGTGATGGGCTGCCCATGTGGACGGCCGCCGATCGGTCCCTCATCGATGTCAACATCGTCGCCTGGCACACCTTCGGTGTCACCCACGTTCCCCGTCCCGAAGACTGGCCGGTGATGCCGGTGGAGTACTGCGGGTTCCAGCTCGTACCGGTCGGGTTCTTCGACGCCAACCCGGCCCTCGACGTTCCGCCCTCACCGAGCCACTGCCACTGAGCGAACCGACATGCTGGGGGCTGACACCCTGAGCGAAGCGACATGCCGGGGCTGACACCCTGAGCGAAGGGACGGCAACCTTGTGCCCCGACCAGGTATGCGATGCGGTAGTCCCCCTGGGGAGTGGGGAAACCCTCTTACACTAAGGCCACTGTCATGGTCTTCATCCTGGCCCTAGGGGCGGCATTTTCGAACGCATTGATCAGCGTGCTCCAGCGCATGGGCGTGGAGGACGCCAAAGAAGAGGACACGCTGAGGTTGAGCCTTCTCACCCACGCGTTGCGCAGTTGGGTGTGGTTGATGGGGTTCGCGCTCATGATCGCCTCGTTTCTCCTACAGGCAGTAGCCCTGCATTTCGGCCGACTCAGCCAGGTCCAGCCCATCCTGGTGACCGAGCTGTTGTTCCTGGTCTTCATCCTGTCCACCTGGTTCGGCTACAAGTCGGGGGTGCGCGAGTGGCTCAGCGTGGCCATGGCATCGGCCGGTCTTGCCGGGTTCTTGGTGTTCGCCGCTCCGAAAGGGGGGAACCGCCTACCCAGCGACCTGGGGTGGATCGTGGTGGGTGGGTCGTGTGTGACGGGCATCATCGTCAGCGTGGTCCTGGCCCTGAGGGGCCCGCGGTGGTGGCGGGCGGCGATGTTCGGAACCGGGGCCGCCATCGGCTACGCGTTCACGGCATCGCTGACCAAGGTCGTCACCCACTACGCCGCTCAGGACTTCTGGACCATCTTTTTGCACTGGGAGACCTACGGATTGGTGGTGTTCGGGATCCTGTCCGTGTTCCTGACCCAGAACGCATTCCACGCCGGCCCCATCGGTGCCTCCCAGGCCGCACTGGTGCTGGTCGATCCTTTGGTCAGCATCGGCATCGGCATCGCCCTGTTCGGCGACAACATGCAAACAGCAGGCGCCCGGGGACCACTGGAGGCGTTTTCGCTTCTCCTTCTCATTGCCGGAGGATTCTGGCTCTCGCACTCGGCGGCCATCACGCTGGTGCTCGGCGAGGGTCCGACCGGCGACCTGCTCACCCCGCGCTTCCGGCGGATGGGCCAGCTGCCGCCACAGGACCCTTGTCCGCCCGGAGTCGCCTCCTGACCATCGGGGTGCCGGCTCAGTACCTGCCTGCTCAGTCCCTGCCTGCTCGGTCCCTGCCTACTCAGTCGCTCCCGTCTCGGTACAGAACAGCGCCCGGTACACGATGGTGGTGAGCGTGTCGAGGGCGACCTCGTCAACCGGCCGGTCCATGAGCTCGCGCATGAAGTGAAAGCGGTCGAGCATGGCCAGCATGGCCATGCCGGTCACCTCGGGATCGAGGTCGCCGGCCGGGTCAGCGACTGCGATCTGCGACGCCATGGCCTCGTTGAGGGCATTCACCATCCGTCGTGTCTGGTCGCCCACGGCTTCGTCCATGGTGGCCAGGTCGGTCCAGGACCGGAAGAGTGGCGCGTAGCGCAACCACAGCGACGAGTACTCGCCGACCCAGCCCCGCAGCTGGTCCCAGCTCTGTCCGTTGAGGCTGTGCCCCGCCTTGACCATGGCATCGGCCGAGAGGCTCGAAGCTTCGGAGGTGGCCTCCATCGTCAGTGCCCGGACGAGGTCTTCCTTGTTCGAGAAATAGAGATAAAAGGTCCCGTGCGACGTATTGGACAGGTCCACCACGTCTTTCACCCGCGTCCCGTGATAGCCCCTTTCGTCGAGCGCCTTCATGGCCGAATCGAGCAGCTTCCGCATGGTCGAACGCCCCTGGCTGCGCAGGACCCGCTTGCTGGCCGGGATTCCCCCGGCCGGTCGGGAGGAGGGCGCTGGGCCCCCCTCATCCGGCACCGGACCGGTACGGCGGGAATCCTTGCCCGGGTCCGCGGTCACACCATCGCCCCCGGTCTCAGGGCGAGGGGTCGGTCATCGGGGGCGGCGGGCTCCTGAGGCATCGCTCACGGTTGGGGCCGGGTCCCCCGCCCGGCCAGCACTCCCTCCATGGCGGCCAGGGCCTGGGCGGCGGGACCGGCGAAAGCCACCCCCCCGTGTTCGAGGATGACGGCCTCCGAAGCGAGGTCGAGGGCTCGGTCGACCTGTTGTTCCACCACCAAGAGGGCGGTACCGGCCCGGTTGATCTCCCGCAAGCCGTTGTAGACCGCTTCGATCACCACCGGAGCCAGGCCGAGGGAGAGCTCATCGGCCACCAGCACCCGGGGTGGGACGACCAGAACCTTGGCCAGGGACAGCAGTCGCTGCTGGCCCCCCGACAACGTGCCGCCCGCTTGCTTGCGGCGCTCGCCCAATACGGGGAAGGCCTGGTATGCGCGCTCCAGCGATTCGGGCACCCGTCGCCGTCCCGCCCGTTGGCGAAAGGCCATCACCAGGTTCTCCTCGACCGTCAGGTTGCCGAAGATGGCCCGTCCCTCGGGGACATGGGCCATGCCGGCCCGAGCGATCCTGTAAGCCGGCTTGCCCGTCAGGTCGGTACCGCCCAGCTTGATCTTCCCCGCAGTACTGGCCACCAGCCCGCTCACCACTCGGGCCACCGTTGACTTCCCTGCCCCGTTGGAGCCGAGGAGGGCGGTGATGCTTCCCGCCGGCACCGCGAAGCTGACGTCGAAGAGGGCCCGGTACGGGCCGTAGGCCGCGCTGACGTGCTCGACCTCCAGGGCCGGGGCGTCGACACCGGTGGCCCCATTGGCGTCGACCAAGGCGGCAGCGGGAGAACTGGGGCCGCTCATCCGCTGATCCCCAGGTAGGCATGGCGAACGGTGGGATCGGCCATCACTTCGTCGAACGTGCCGTGGGCAATGACTGCCCCCAGGTCCATCACAATGGTCCGATCCACCACGTCGGCCACCATCTGAAGATCGTGTTCCACCAGCAACACGGTCATCCCGCGTTCTCGTTGCAGGGCGCGCAGGACATGGGCCAGCTCCTGGGTCTCGGTGACGTCGAGACCGGACGAGGGCTCATCGGCCAGCAGCACGATGGGATCGGCGACCAGGGCCCGGGCCAGCTCCACCAGTCGGCACGACCCGAGTCCCAGCGCGGACACCGGGATCTCGGCCCGGTCGGCGATGCCGATCAGCTCCAGGATCTCGGCCACCCGGGCCAACTCGGCCGCCGTTGGGCTGGCCCGGTTGCACAGATCCCGCCACAGCCTCCCCTCTGCGCCCCGGGCCCGCTCGGCCACCAGCAGGTGCTCGCGCACCGTCATGTCCGAGAACACCTCCACCCGCTGGTAGGTGCGACCGATTCCCAACCGGGCCCGCTGATAGGTGGGGAGCCCGTCGAGCACCGTCGCCCCCAGCGTGATCGTGCCGTCGTCGGGGCGTAGTTGTCCGCAGATGCAATTGAACAGCGTGGTCTTGCCCGCCCCGTTCGGCCCGACCAGTCCCACGCTTTCGCCGCTCTCGATGGTGAAGCTCACGTCGCGGACGGCGGCGATGCCCCCGAAGGACTTGGTCACCCCGGCCACCGAAACCAGCGAGCCGGCAGCGGGCACGCCCTTTCGCGTGGCCGGTGCCGGCGACCGGGACCTCAGGTGGCGCCTCACGAGCTGATTCCTCCGTCCGGCGTGGCCACGCCGGCATAGCTCCCGTCCACCGAGCGTGGGCCGAGGGGCGCCCGCACTCCCGCCGTCGCCCCGTCGTCCCTCCCGTCGGGGGAACCGGGGTCGTCGGTGGAGGAACGATCACGGAAGATCAGGCGTTCAAAGCGCATCGTCCACCGGCGTTTCTGGAATTCGAGCACCCCCTCGGGATGAGCGGCGTAGGTCAACGCGCCGAAGGCAAAGAGCACGAAGGTGAGCCCGCTGCCCCCGTAGCGAGCGGGGAGGTAGGTGAGGAGCTGCTGTACGACCACGAAGCCCATCCCGGCCTGGATGGCGCCCTCGATGGAGCCGACGCCGGTCGTGACCACGATGACCACGAAGGCCAGCGAGAGCTGATAGTTGAACTGCTCGGGGTTGACCGACTGTTGCTGGATGGTGAGGATGGTCCCGCCGATGCCGGCCACGACACCCGAGAGGGCAAAAATCAGTATTCGCTGCCAGGTCAGGTTTATCCCGATGCCTGCCGCTGCAGTCTCGCTGCCCCGCATGGCCGTCAGGTACCGGCCCGTGGTCCCCTTTTTCACCAGGGTCACGCCGAGCACGCACACGAGCAGCACGATCATGGAAAGCACGAAGAGGGCGTGGCCGTTGGCGTTGAGGATTCCCAATCCGACCCACTTTGCCTGCACCGTGAGGGCATGGCCGTTGCTCTGGCCGATCTGGGTGAACACCGAATTGTCGAAGAACATGGCGGCAGCGATGGTCATGAGGGCCAGGCCGAGCCCCCGCAGCCGCAGTGAGGCCAGGGCCAGCACCACCGCCACCACCGCGGCCAGGAGGGCGCCGACCACCGCGCCCGCTAGGTAGTTCAGCCCGATGTGGTTGGCCAGCTCAGCGGCAGTGAACGCTCCCACCCCGGCCAGGGTGGCCTGAGCCAGGGAGAGCTGGCCGCCCATGCCCGTGATCAGGGTGATGGACAAGAAGATGGCCGAAAAGGCCAAACCGGAGTTGAAGACGCTCTCCCAGTTCTGCGGTATCCACGAGAGCATCGACACGATGAACCCGGCCAGGAGCACGTACCACAGGATCCTGATCACCCGGCCGAGCTGGGGAGCCCGCGTGTCGGCGACGGTCGGGGGGGGTGGGGGGTCGACGGAGGCCATCGGGTCCTCATCGTCGTGGAGCTGGCGCATGCCCGGTACGAGCAACAGGGCGGCCACCAAGACGATGAAGGGCAGCGAGGGAAGGACAGCGGCCGACCAGGCGCTCGAGGCGGGCAGGTAGCCCTGGAGCACGGTGTCGGCTACGCCCATCAGGATCCCGACCAGGGCGGCGATGGGCATCGAGCGCAGCGTGGCCCAAGCCGCGGCGGCGAATGCGGCCACCAGCAACGTGGCGTAGTCCTGCGACTGGAGCTGCCCGTAGATGGGGGCCAGCAGCACGCCGGCCAGTCCGGCCATGAAACTGGACACGGCCCAGGCGATGGCTATGACCCGGCCTGAGTTCACCCCGTCCAGTTGGACCAGCCGTCGGCTCTCCACGGCGCCGCGCATCTGCAGCCCGAGATTGGTGAACCGCATCAGGATGACGAGGGCAATCAGGACCACGGCGGTGATCACCACCGAGCTGAGGTAGATCCCGTTGATCGGGGTGTTGGCCACCCGGAAGTACACCGTGTCGGGGTTGAACAGGATGCTGGGCGAGTTGTACTGGTTGGCGCTGCCGAAGAGCACCGGCAAGAGTGCGGGAATGCCGACGAACAGGGCGATGCCGGTCACCAGCTTGGCCGTGGTGTTGGTATTGGGGATCTTGCGGAAGAGGTAGCGGTCGAAGATCAGCCCCAGCAGCGGCGCCAGCACCACCACCGAGATGATGAAGGCCAACCAGATGGGGAGCCCGTCGTCCTGGACCAACTTGGTGTACACGAACGCCGAGGTGTAGGCCTGGGCACCGAAGGCGAAGTTGAAGACACCGGTGGCCTGATACGTGAGCACCAGGCCCACGGCGACGATGGCGTAGGTACAGCCATAGGGGATGCCGGGGATGGCATAGCCGATGAAGTGCGCCACGGAGTCCAGGCCCTAGCCGGTGCCGACAGTGCGGGTCGGTATACGTATCGGACCCGGGTCCCCGCCCTCGCCCCGGTGCCGCTCCGACCCGACGGTGCTCACGTTCCCGGGGTTCCCGGCGGTGGCGTCACCAGGACCGGGTTCTTGTAGTTCACCTTCTTGTTGAAGCAGGCGAACACCTGGTGACCCTTGACGGCCACCGGTATGAATTGGGAGCCCTTGACCTTCACGAAGGCGCTACAAGCCGGGTAGGTCTGGGTGGTGTGCAGCTTCGTCCAGTCGGTCACGGCCGAGATGCCCCCGGCGGTGAAGTTGGTGATCGTGTTGGTCATGGCGACGATGTTCTGGGGGGTCACGTTGGCTCCCGCCTTCTGGATCCCTGCGGCCAGGAGGGCTGCGGACTGCCAACCCTGGACGGACTGATCGTTGAACTCGAATTTCGGCTCGTACTTCTTCATGGCCGTTAGGTACTGCTGCATGCCCGGGTAGGAGCCGGGGAACGCCTTCGGCGCCTGGAAGGGGACGTTTCCGTTCACGTTGAGGTAGACCCCCTGCATCAGCGCGCTGTACTGGCTGAGGAGCGTCTGGTCATAGCCGCTGAGCCACAGCTGGTGGACCTTGAGGCCGTACTGCTGGATGCTCCGGGCCATCGTGATGTTGTCCGAATCCTGCATGCAGCTCAGGACGAAGTCGGTGCCCGCCTGCTGCATCTTCTGCACGGCGGAGCTGTAGTTGCCACCGAGCTGGGCCGAGAAGTCGGTATAGCTGACGTTGACGCCGGCCGCCTTCAGCCCGTTGGCGAAGGCGTTGCAGGCGCCAAAGGAGGAGGTGACGGCCGATCCGTAGCTCATGACGGCCACCGACTTCGATTTGGTCTGCTTGATGATCCAGGCGATTGGGGCCACGCCGGCCTGGAAGTTCTGTACCGAACCACCGGCGGCGAACAGGTTGTCGGGACCGTTCCAGTTGCCGGACACGTTGTAGCCGTACGTAGGTATGCCGGATTGGGCGTAGAGGCTCGGGTTGAAGAAGAAGGTGGAGATGGCCGCGGCGGAGACGTGATCCTGCTGGAGCAGCGTGTGGGTCAGCGAGGTGAACTGGCTGGGGTTGCCACCGTCATCCAGGTTGGCCGCCAGCACCAACTTGTGCCCGTTGACCCCGCCGTTGGCGTTGACCATGTCGAAGTAGGCCTGCATTCCGGGCACGAAGGCGTCGAAGTCAGCGGCAATGGAACCGGTCAGCGACGAGATGGCACCGACGTTGATGGACGTCGATGCCGTCGTCTTGGTCGCCGCCGCGCTCGGGCCCGAAACGCCGACCAGGAGGACTGCCCCGGTCAGCAGTGCGGTGACCGTTCCCGCCAACCGTCTTCTCGTGCTCCGGTGAACTCGCATCATCTTCCCCCCAGGTTGTCAGCGTCGTGCGTGCAGTGGTGCCGACCAGGAACATCATGCCCCTCGAGAGGGGAGACCGGGTGTCGGCGACGCACTCATGAGCTGGCACGACTATACGTGTTTTCCGGGTGTAGTTCTATGATACGCGTGTCAGGGTTCGAAGGGAAGCATCTGGTCGACGTGGTCGAGGCCGCGGTCCACTCGGTCCCCGGCGCTGTCCCCCACGAGACGGGAGCGAACCTCGTTCTTCAACACCTTGCCGGCAGGGTTTCTCGGCAGCTCGGCGATGAACTCCCACCGCCTGGGCACCTTGTAGGAGGCCAGCGAGCCGAGGCAATGTTGCCGGAGCTCGTCGCCGTCGATGTCCTGTCCCGGTCGCAGCGCCACCACAGCGGCCACGTCCTCTCCCAGGACGTCATGGGGAATTCCGATCACGGCCACCTCGGCCACCGCCGGGTGCGAGAGGATGATGTGCTCCACGTCGACGGCGTAGATATTGCTCCCGCCCCTGATGATCACGTCCTTGGCCCGACCTCCGATGTAGAGGTATCCATCCTCGTCGAGCCGACCGATGTCGCCGGTGCGCAGCCACCCGTCGACCCACGCCTCCGCGGTTGCACCGGGATCGTCGAAGTACTCCCGCTGGCGACCGGGAATTCGCAGCCGGACCTCTCCGTAGGTACCGGGCGGGACAGCCTGCCCGTCGGCGTCGACGCAACGGACTTCGGCCGGAGGGAGCGGCTTCCCCACCGATCCGGGGCGCCGGACCGCTTGGCCTTTGGGCATGACGCAGTACACCGACCCGGCTTCGGTCATCCCGTAGTTATTGGACACCGCGGCATCAGGCATGCGCTCCTGGAGGCGATCGATGGCCGCCGGCGCCAACGGTGCGCTGCCCACCGAGCAGATCTGGATCGACGACAGGTCGGCATCGTCGAACCGCGGGTGGCTCAGGACCAACTGGACCATGGCTGGGACCAGGAAGACGGCCAGCGGATGCTCGGACTCGACGAACTCCAGCCATCGCCCGGCATCGAACTGCGGTTGGTACGCGCTGGTCAACCCCAGTTTCATGGGGGTGTACACGAAGGTGATGCCGGCAAACGTGGCCAGCGGGCTGGCATGGAGCCAGAGGCCTCCGCTCCACGACGGCGTGGAGTTGGGGACCGAGGAGGCGTTGGCGTGGCGCACGGCCACTCCTTTGGGATGTCCCGTGGTACCCGAGGTGAAGAGGATCTCGGAGAGGTCGTCGCCATCCACGGCGAGCTGGAAGGCGGACCCGTCGTCGTCGAGCGCCTCGTCCCAGGACAGGCACCTCGGCCGTCCCCCACTGTCACGTGGCTCCCCGGAAGGTGGTGGTTTGGCGCCGTCGGTGATCGAGGCATCGACGACCACTGACAGCGCGGCGAGGCGGTCGGGTTCGTCGGCCACACTGGCCAACGCACTCTCGACCCGCTCGCCATCGGTAATGAGAGCGACCACGCCGGCGTGGGCCAGCATATGGACGACCTCGGGCGGAGCCAATCGGGGGTCGATGGGCACCGCCACTGCTGCGGCCTTGTGTATGGCGGCGTAGGCCACGACCCAGCGGACTGCGTTGACGCCGCTCAGGCGGAGAGCGACGCGGTCCCCATGGCCCACCCCGGACTCCACCAGGCCACGGGCGAGACGGCTGGACTGCCGGTCCCATTGGCTGAAGGTCAGCTGCCCGCCGTCGACGACGCGGTAGCCGACCTCGTCGGGGTAGGTCCTGGCCATGTCGGCCAGCTGCGCGACCTGGATGGCGACGCCCGCTGCCGTCGAACCGCTCATGGGTACCGCCTCCTTTCCGCCAGACCCGGCGCGCGGGACCGGTGCCGCGGTACCGTCATCTCCGCGCTACATCATGGACCCTGCGGCCAACATAAAACATATTTTCCCAACGGAGGAGTCGCTCATGCCCTACGGTGCGGAGTTCGGCGGCCGGATCGGAGACGATTGGCGTGATTCGGAGCCATGGTGGCCACCGGTACCCCATCCCCCCGACGGCGCCCCCAACGTAGTGCTCGTGGTCCTCGACGACGTCGGATTCGCCCAGCTCGGTTGCTACGGATCGGACATCGCCACCCCGGTCATGGACGGGCTGGCCGCAGCCGGAATCCGCCTGGCCAACTTCCATACCACCGCGCTGTGCTCGCCCACTCGAGCCTGTCTCCTGACCGGACGCAACCACCACCGAAACGGGTTGGGACGGGTGGCCGACCTGGCCATCGGCTTCCCCGGCTATTGGGGCAGTCCGCCAAAAGAGAACGGGTTCCTGGGCGAGATCCTCCGAGCCCGCGGCTACGCCAGCTACGCGGTGGGCAAATGGCACCTCAGCCCCGAAGACGAGACGCACATGGGTGCCCCACGTTCCACCTGGCCGCTGGGCCGGGGGTTCGATCGCTGGTACGGGTTCCACGGGGGCGAGACCCACCAGTTCGCCCCTGCCCTCTACCACGACAATCATTCCGTTCGTCCGCCAACATCGGTGAAGGGTGGCTATCACCTCAGCGAGGACCTGGCCGATAGGGCCATCGAGTTCGTCTCAGACCTCCGCGCCGTCGACGCCGACCAGCCGTTCTTCCTCTACTTCGCCACCGGGGCCTGCCATTCGCCCCACCATGCGCCGGCCCAGTGGATCGAACGGTACTCCGGTGCCTTCGACGAGGGGTGGGACGTCTGGCGCCAGCGCACGTTGGCCCGCCAGGCCGAGCTCGGGATCGTGCCGCCGGGAACCGTCCTCAGTCCCCGACCGTCATGGGTACCGGCCTGGGAGACGCTCGACGACCACCAACGGGTCGTGGCCGCTCGGTTCATGGAGTGCTTTGCCGGCTTCCTGACCCATGCCGACCATCAGCTCGGTCGGGTCGTCGCCATGGTCGAAGACCTCGGTGAGCTCGACGACACGGTGATCATGGTGGTGTCGGACAACGGTGCCAGCGCCGAGGGTGGACCGGACGGCTCCATCAACGACGTGCGGCTCTCCAACCTCGACCCGGCCGGGCCGGGCGAGATGTACGACCGCCGAGAAGAGATCGGTGGCCCGTCGAGCCACAACAACTACCCGTGGGGCTGGACCATGGCCGGCAACACCCCGTTCAAGCGCTGGAAGCGCGAGGTCCATCAGGGAGGGGTGGCCGATCCGTGCATCGTCAGCTGGCCGGCCCGGCTCTCCGCCGATGCGGGAGGCATCCGGCACCAGTTCGCCCACGCCATCGACGTCCTCCCGACCGTGTTGGAGCTGACCGGCGTGAGCGCCCCGCCAGAGATCGAGTCGGTTCGCCAGTCATCCATTGACGGGACGAGCTTTGGCTACCTGCTCGGTCCTGACGGCGCCTCGGCACCGGAGCGCCATCACACCCAGCACTTCGAGATGTTCGGGTCTCGGGCCATCTACCACCGCGGCTGGAAAGCGGTCACCTTCCATCCCGTCGGGCCACTCTACGACGACGGCTTGAACCCCAACGCACCGTTCGATGACGATGTGTGGGAGCTCTACCACGTGGCTGAAGACCTCTCCGAGTCACGAGACCTGGCCGATGAGGAGCCGGACCGCCTGGCCGAACTGGTGGCGTTGTGGTGGGAGCAGGCCCGTCAGAACCAGGTGCTCCCATTGGACAATCGGGTGCTGTGGACGCTCGCCCACCCCAAACCCGATCATCGACGGCCACGCGATCGATACCGGTACTTCCCCGGGGGTGCCCCCGTGCCCGAGCAGGTCGCTGTCAACGTCCGCAATCGGTCCCACGCCATCACCGTCGACGTGAGCATCCCCTCCGGCATCGTCCCCGAAGGGGCGCTGGTGGCCTTGGGGTGCGCCCTCGGAGGCTGGTCGTTTCACGTGTTCGAGGGACGACTCCGGTACGTGCACAACCTGTACGGGAAAGAGCACCATATCGTGGTGGCCGAGAGCCCACTCCCGGCTGGCGCTCACACCGTGTCCTTGGAGTTCGAAAAGGACGAGGGGCTGGGCGGCGAGGTGCGCTTGGCCTGCGATGGCGAGACGGTGGCCCGCGGCACGCTGCCCCGGTTCACGCCCTCGGGCTTCAACGGCGTCGGGGTCGGTCTGACCTGTGGCTACGAATGGGGACCGGCGGTGGGACCGGGCTACCTGGCGCCCTACCCGTTCACCGGGCTGATCACCAAAGCCATGGTCGAGACCACGGGACCGATCGTCCGCGACCAGTTGGCCGAGCTCGCCGCCATCCTGGCCGAACAATGAGCCGGGCCAAGGGAGTGACTCCGGCTGAACGTTACGGTTTGTGCTCGTCCATCAACCGGGAGACGAGAGCAACGAACTCATCGACGTCTTGCTCGGTCGTGTCGAACGAGGTCATCCACCGCACCACCCCTGAAGGCGGATCCCAGACGTAGAACGGGTACTGGCCCTGCAATTCCTCGGTCACGGCACCGGGCAGTGCGGCGAAGACCCCGTTGGCCTCGACCGGATAGGCAATGGTCACTCCCGGAATCTCGGTCACGCCAGCCGCCAGCCGTTCGGCCATCTCGTTGGCATGCGCCGCGTTCTCCCGCCACAGCTCGTCGGACAGGAGCGCTCTGAATTGGGCGGCCACGAATCGCATCTTCGACGACAGCTGCATGGACTGCTTGCGGATGAAGCGAAGAGACGAGAAGGCCCCCGGATGGAAGGAGACCACGGCTTCGGCACCCATGGCGCCGTTCTTGGTCGCCCCGTAGGACAGGACGTCCACGCCACTACCCGATCCGAAGGCTCCCAATCCCACTCCCAGATGGGCGGCCGCGTTCGACAGCCGTGCACCGTCGACGTGCAACCACATGTCCAGGTCATGAACCCGCTGCGCCAGCGCAGTGACCTCGGCGACCGTGTACGAGGTGCCGACCTCGGTGCACTGGGTGATCGACACCACCCGTGGCTGAACGCGATGCTCGTCGCCTACCCCGGTGACGGCCGCACCCACCAGGTCCGGTGTGAGCTTCCCGTTCGGAGTGGGCACGGTGATGAGCTTGCTGCCCAGGAATCGCTCGGGTGCCCCGCACTCGTCGCCGTTGATGTGGGCGGTCGTGGCACAGATGACCGCCTCGAAGGGACGGACCAGCGATTGGAGGCCCACCACGTTGGCGCCGGTCCCGTTGAAGGTGAAGAAGACCTCCGCGTCCTCTCCGAAGTGCTGTCGGAAGAGCTCGATGGCCTCGGCGGTGACCGGGTCGGCGCCATAGGAGGGGGCATGACCGACGTTGGCTTCGGAGATGGCGGACAGGACGACCGGATGGATGCCGGCACAGTTGTCGCTGGCGAATGTCCTCGTGATCCGGGTCATGGTGCTCTGCCTTTCGTTGGTGCGCTCACCTCCGGGGTGTTCACCCCGCGTCATCCCCGGTCGCGGCGTTCGAGGTGCGCGCCGCATGTGCCTGCCTGCCTCCCCGCCTCCCGCTGCGCCGAGCGCGGTGAGCTGCCAACCGATGGCCGAGTGCCTGCCCCACCAGCACCAGGGGCGGAGCGGCGAGGACGACGAGGCATACCTCAAAGGGCGCTCGGAACCGGACCGATCCGTAGACAACCGCGGCGACGAGGGTGAGGACCCCCGCCGGGACCAATAGGAACCACTGGCGAATTCCGCGGCGACGGTAGATCAGGATGCCGGCAATGCCTAGCGGAAGGAGGGCATAGTAGAAGCCCAATCCGGCCAGGGATGCCTGCACCGGCCGACCCTCGTTCACGTCCACGTCTGCCATCTGAACGGGTTGGTAGAAATCCCAGAGCCTGCCCACGCGGGCCAGGACCACGACGGGAATCCGTCCGGCGTGGTGCTCGGCGTACAGGACGGCGACGTGCTGGGCATGGGCCGCCTGCACCGACTCATCCCCATGGGTCGGGGCGGAGGACGAGCAGGCAAGACTCCAGGAACCCAGCTGCGGTCCGTTGTACGTCTGCGGGCAGTTGGCGCCGAGCAGCGCGTAGCCATTCCCCGTTGAGATGTAGGTCCGGTCGGTGAACGCGGCCAGGTTCCGCCCCACCCAGGGGGCCACGACCAGCATCGTGACCGACAAGCCCACAGCCAACAGCCCGAGCCTCCGACGGAGGGGCACGGTACGGGCCGTCAGAATCGCCGGGACCAAGAGGAAGGGTACGAAGAGCAGCAACTCCGCTCGCACGAGCGCTTCGGCGCCGCAGGCCGCGCCCAGCAGCGCCGCCATGGTCAGGGTGGGAGATCGAAGGAGACGGACCACGGTGAGAAGGATCAAGGCCATGAAGAGCATGGCTGGGGTCTCCGACATGATGACGCCGCTCGGGATCCAGAAGTTGGGGGCCAACGCGGCGAGGCCGGCCGCCGTCACCCCGACCCATGGACCGGCGACGGAGCGGCCCAGCAGGCCCACGCAGAGGACCACGCCGGCACCCAGCGCGGCCATGGCCAGGCGTTGGAACGTGGTCCCCGCATGCGGGCCGATGAGGAAATTGACCGAGCCGGCGAGTATCGACGTGAGCGGCGGATGGGCGGCAGTGGGGCCACCGGTGAACGGCAAGGCGAAGAAGTGGCCCTGTCTGAGCTCGTTGGCGGTGACCCCGTACCAGAACGAGTCGTAGATCTTGTTGTTCTCGTGCTGGGTGAAGATGAGGACGTATGCCACGCGGAAAGCCAGGCTTACCACCACGATGGAGGTCAGAGCACCGGCGAATCGCCGACGTCGCATGGGTCCGCCGACGGTGGTGGGGGTGACGACCGCTGCTGTGTCGATGTCGGGAGCAATCTCGGAGACGACGGTGGTCATGGCCGGGTTCGTGCCCGGTATGGGTACTTCGAGTCTTCGCTCACCGAGGCCCATGGCCAGCTGGCAGTGGGCAGAGAAGGGCCGGGTGCAATCGGTTCAGCGTATATGGGTTCCTCACCGACCGCCGTGACCTGGCGACCAAGGGCCGACGACATGCAGTGGCGCCGAACCGGACTCCCACGTGTCCCTAGAATCACGGAGTTCAAGGGCCACGGGCCCGTTCCGGCGTCTTCAGAGGAGGTCCCATGGGTGCTTCATTCCAGGCGGATGAGATCGAACCCCTTGTCGCCGGACTGGTCGGCGGCATCGATGTCGATGGGGGCCCAACCAGTGAGCAGGCGGTCGTGCTCGGGTCGATCGTGGCGGATCTGTGGAAACGATCGGATCTCAGCCTGGAAGAGGTCGTGCCTCTCGGCCCGGGCGACCTCGCGTGCGCCCTCGCGCGGCCCGACGCCCGGCTTCGTTTCTGCGAGATTCTGATGACGCTCGAGCTCTGTCGGCATCCCCAGTCCGAGAACCAGGTGAACAGGGTCGAGGCCTATGTGTCGGCCCTAGGAGTAAGCGAGGTCGAGCTCAGGGTCATTCGAGAGTCACTGAAGATAGGAGCGGACGAGGCATCGAACGACCTCGAGCGCTTCTACGCAGGAATCCTCCCCGAGATCTCAGAGGCGTCCCTCCGAGATGATTACCTTCACTTGACCGAGCCCGACCACGAGCTGGCCAGGCGCTTACGGGCGCTCCACCAGCTTCCCGAAGGGACGCTCGGGTACTCGTACGTCGAGTTCTATCGCCGAAACGACATCACCCTGCCCGGTGATGACATCCATCTGCCCGCGCACTACGTGAACCACGACATGAACCACGTGATCACCGGCTACGAACCCACCGCCCCCGGTGAGATCGCCCGCTCGGGCTTCCTGTGGGCGGCCAACGACAGCCGGCGGAACTGGCTCGAGTTCCTGGTCACCCTGTCGATCCACGAATCGGGGGTCCTGAACCACGGTGCCATCCGGGCCAAGGTCTCCACGTTGGATCGCCAAGGTGCCCCCGAGTTGCTCGGGGAAGGCCTCGAACGCGGCTCGCAGTGCAGCGTCGACCTCAGCCAGGTCGACCACCTGGCTCTGGTGGAGCTACCCCTCGATCAGGTGCGGGAACAGTTCAACGTCGTCCCGCTCGCCCGCCCCGTCGTCTGAGCAAGTCCTGGGGCTGGCGAGCAGGGTCACGCCGCCCTACGAGTGGGTCTGGGTCGGCTCTCCGTCGAGGATGATGGTCTTCGCTTCGAGGAAGGGCAGCAGGCCGTCGCGACCGCCCTCGCGCCCGATCCCTGACTGCTTGAATCCACCGAAGGCGATGCCGAAGTCGGTCCGGAACGAGTTCTGGCCGACGGTACCCGAGCGGAGCTGGCGGGCCACCTCGTAGGCGCGGTCGGCATCATTGGTGAACACCGAGTTGTTGAGCCCGTAGATGGTGTCGTTGGCGATGTCGATTGCGTCCTGTTCGCCATCGGCGGGAATCACGCTCAGCACCGGCCCGAAGATCTCTTCTTGGGCGATGGTGTGCGAATTGTCCACATTGCCGAAGACGGTTGGTTCGATGAACCAGCCACGGCTGAGGCTGTCCGGTCGGTGTCCGCCCGAGGCCAGGGTCGCCCCCTCGTCGATGCCCTTGGCGATGTAGCCCTCCACCCGATCGCGCTGCCGCTCCATAGCCAGGGGTCCCATGCCGCTCTCCGGGTCGAAGGCGCTGCCCACCCGGACGTTGGAGAAGGATTCGCTCAGCGCATCGACCATGTCGTCGTGGCGATCGCGCCCGACCACGATCCGCGTCAGTGAGGAGCACACCTGCCCCGTCATCATGCAGGCCCGCCCGGTGATGGCCTTGGCCGCGGTGGAGATGTCGTAGTCGTCGAGGACCACGGCCGCGGACTTGCCGCCGAGCTCGAGGGTGACGCGGGCAATGCGCTCGCCACAGAGCGAGGCGATGCGTCGACCGGCCGCGGTGGACCCGGTGAAGGTGATCTTGTCGACCCGGGGGTCGGTCACCAGCAATTCCGAGACCTCCCGATCGGCGGTCACGACGTTGATGACCCCCGGTGGGATCCCGATGGCCTCGGCGATCTCGGCGAAGACATAGGCCTCGCCCGGTGCCTCAGGGGACGCCTTGAGGATGACCGTGCAGCCGGCCAGAAGGGCGGGGGCCACCTTGTGGGCGATCAGTCCGATGGGGCCGTTCCACGGGATGATGGCGCCAACCACGCCCACCGGCTCCCGAACCAGGAGGCCGACGTTTCCTCCGCTCGTCGGCGGATGGCGCTCCTCGAATTCGAAGTCGTCAGCCAGCTTGGCATAGGTCCGGAAGGGGTTCCCGAAACCTGCGCCACCGGCCTTGGCCATGGAATGGAGCACGCCCATCTGGCCCGACCAGATCTCGCTGATCTCGAGGCTCCGCTCCTCCAGGGACGTGGCGATCTTCCGCAGGTAGTCGGCCCGTTCGGCTTGGCTCAGGTGAGGCCACGGACCGTGGTCGAAAGCCTCCCGGGCCGCCCCGACCGCCTTGGCCATGTCCTCCGCCTTGGCCTCCGCCACCTGGAACATGACGTCCTCGGTGCTGGCATTGATCACGTCGATCATGTCAGGGCTCGACGGCTTCACCCATCCGCCGCCCACGAAGAAGTGGTCCGGCGCGTTCAGGCTGATGGTGGCGGATTCGGTCAGGCTCACGGTATTCCTCCTGGGTCGTCGCTTATCCTATGACGGTTTTACCGGGCCGACCGGGCCGGTTCACCTCACCGACCGGCACCTCTGGAGCGTCCGAAGCACCTACTTCGTCATCAACTGCGGTCATCGACCTCGTTTGCTGCCCCATCAGACCACTCGAAGCCAAAGATTCGTCGCTCCCGGCGACTGGGTCAAGCCGATACGTTCGAGCTTGACGTTGGTCCCGCCCGGGTACTCGAAGAGCCGGACACCCTCGCCAGGCGTGCCCTTGTGGGGGTCGTCGCCACCAAAGGTGCGGTGCCCGATGAGAATCGAGCCGATCTCGCCGATGACCTCGTCAATCGTCGGATTGGGCCCCAGGTGCTCAGTGAGCCACGACATGTCACCCTTCTGGCCGGCGATGAAGCCGTCCGGCGAGACGGTGGCGGAGTACAGCAGCTTGGCCATG
>DASXMT010000355.1:0-18268 GCA_036495505.1 Acidimicrobiales bacterium
TATCGCGGAGGCCGCGTGACGAAAAACCTGGTGCCCGAGGCGGAGAGGTCGACCGAGTCCCCTGAATCTGGGCGCTGGAGCCTGACCGTGGCCAGTCGGACCACCCGCGCCCACGGTCGGCGGACCATCGCCAAATTGCTCGACGCCGCCGTGTCCGAGTTCGCCTCGTACGGTTACCACGGTGCCAGCATGGCCCGCATCGCCAAGCGGGCGGGAACGGCGCACGGCACCGTCTATCTGCATTTCGCCGACAAGGACGATCTGCTCTCGGCGGCCATGACCGACGTCAGCCGGGACCTCGAACCGGCACTAGGTGCCGTGCCCCCCTTCGAACCAGGCGAAGAGGGACTGGCCGCCCTCAACGAGTGGCTGAAAGTCGTGTGCGAGAAGCTCCAGGCCCACGGGGCCCTGCTCCAGGCGGTGAGCGAGGCGCTCCAGGCCGGAACCCACACCAGGGTCAGCACCGATTCGCTGCGCCGACTGGCCAAGAACACGGCTTTGATCGCCGATCGAGTGCGGGCCACCGGGGCCAGCGACGTCGATCCCCAGATCGCCGCCCTGGCCATCTACGCCCTCATCGAAGGAGCGAACCGCACCATGTCCCGGGGTCAGCTGCTGGTGAGCAGCGACGAGTTGGCCATCGGTCTGGCCGAGTTCATCCAACGGTCGCTGTTTGGGGCCGAGAACCCCGAGCTACGAGCCCCCGCGTAGATCGACGTTGGGGACCGCTTGGGCCACCAGATCAGGCAGGATGGCGGTGAGCTCCTCGGGCTCCCACCGGGCACCCTTGTCGACCGTCGGACCCTCGTGCCAGCCCTCGAGGACGCTGATGCGACCGCCGCTGACGTTGAACACCCGTCCGGTCACCCCGGCCGAGTACGGGCTGGCCAACCAGGCCACCAGGGGGGCCACGTTCTCCGGTGCGAAGGTGTCGAAGTCGTCGGTGGCCGCCGCGGTCATCCGCTCCTGGCCGCCCGGCGTGATCATCCGGGTCCTGGCGGCCGGCGAGATGGCGTTGACGGTGATTCCGTAGCGGTCGAACTCGAGGGAGGCGATGATGGTGAAGGCAGCGATGGCCGCCTTGGCTGCGCCGTAGTTGCTCTGTCCGATGTTGCCGAAGAGCCCCGACACCGACGAGGTGTTGATCACCCGGGCACTGTTCTCTTGTCCGGCCTTGGCCCGCTCCCGCCAATGACGGGCAGCCGTCCGGGTGGTGAGGAAGGTGCTCCGCAGGTGCACGGCCAGCACGGCATCCCAGTCCTCCTCCGACAGGTTCACGATGACCCGGTCCCGGAGGATGCCGGCGTTGTTGACGACGATGTGGATGTCGCCGTAGGTGTCGATGGCCGTCTGGACCAGCCTTGCCGCGCCCTCCGAGGTCGACACGTCGTCGCCGTTCACCACGGCCCGGCCGCCGTTGGCCACTATCTCGTCGACCACCTGCTGGGCGGCGGAGACCGACGCCCCTTTACCGTCGACCTCGCCGCCGAGGTCATTGACCACGACCTGGGCCCCCTGGCGGGCTAGCTCGAGGGCATGTCCCCGGCCGATGCCCCTTCCTGCGCCGGTGACCACGGCCACCCGGCCTTCACAGATCTGTACCACTGCTGCTCTCCTCTGCTGGTTCGAACACCGCGATGGCGCGGCCGTCCTCGATGGGGTCCCAGGACAGGCGGACCCGTTGCCCTATGGCCACGCCCAACGGATCGGTCTTGACGATGTTGGTCATGAACCGGACGCCCTCGTCCAGCTCAACCAGGGCCACCGCGTAGGGAACCTGGTCCTTGAATTCCGGGAGGGCGGCGTTGTGCTGGACGCTGACGGCGTAGACCGTGCCCCGGCCCGAGGCCTCCCGCCACTCGATCTCGCTGCTCAGGCAGCCGGGACAGGCGGCCCGGGGATACCAGAAGGGACGCTCGCACCTCGTGCACCAGGGAAGGACGAGTTGTCGCGAGCGGGTGGCCTCCCAGTAGGGTCCGGCCTCCGTCGACTCCAGCTGGGTGGGTCGGGTCACAACGTGGCCTCCGTTCCGAGGATGACGGTCGACGTGGCCGAGAGCACGCCGCCCACGCCGTGGGCGATGGCCACGTCGACATCGGGGACTTGGCGGGGCCCGGCCGCCCCTTGGATCTGGCGCGCCGCCTCAACCAACAAGAACATCCCGAACATGCCGGGATGGGTGTACGACAGGCCACCGCCGGAGGTCTGGGCCGGGAACGAGCCACCGGGCCCGAGCTTGCCGTCGGCCACGAAGGGACCCCCCTCGCCCTTGGGGCAAAAGCCCAGGTCCTCCAAGGCCAACAGCACGGTGATGGTGAACGAGTCGTAGAGCTCAGCCACGTCCACGTCACCAGCCGACACGCCGGCCAGCTCAAAGGCCTTCGGGCCGGAGACCGACCCGGCGGTGACGGTGAGGTCGGGCATCTGGGAGATCATCTGGTGGCTGTGGGCGGTGGCCGCGCCGAGGACGAAAGCCGGGGGTGCTCGGAGGTCACGGGCCCGTTCGGCACTGGTCAACACCACTGCTCCGGCGCCGTCGGTGACCAGGCAGCAATCGAAGCGGTGGAGGGGGGAGGCCACCATCGGCGACGTGACCACGTCCTCGACCGAGAGAGGCCCCCGATAACGGGCCTTGGGGTTGAGGGCGGCCCAGCGCCGGGTGTCCACCGCGATCTGGGCCAACTGCTCAGACGTGGTGCCGTACATGGCCTGGTGGCGACTGGCGGCCAGGGCATAGGCACCGACGGGCGACTGCATGCCGAATGGCATCTCCCATTCGAGCCGCGGGGCCACCACCCCGGCGGCAGCGGCGTCGGCCTGGCCGGCGGCCCCCGAGAAGGCCCGGCCTCCCCGCTTGGCGGTCGACCGGGGCAGGCTCACGTAGGAGACCACCACCACCTCGGCCAGACCGAGCTGGATGGCGGCGGCGGCGTGCTCGACATGAGCCTCGAAGCTCGACCCGCCGATCTGGGTGGTGTCAGTCCAGCGAGCTTGGACGCCCAGGTACTCGGCCAGCTCGACCGACGGCATGATCAACCCACCGATGCACGAGGCCACGCCGTCGACGTCGGCGATGGTCAGCCCCGCACCCTCGAGAGCCTCGGCGATCACCGCCGTCTCGATGGCCCGGGGCGTGCCGTCGAGCTCGCCGGTGGGGGACACCATGTCGGCCGCGCCGACGATGGCTGCCGCCCCCCGTTTCCACTCATGACCAGGCATGCAGTCGGTCCTCCCCGCGAACGTCACACGATCGGTCGCTACACTATCCACTACCTGATAGGCATGTCTCATCCGGCGGCCGGATCACGGGTCGGCACAGGCCGTTCGGCCCGCAACCGGCTGGCCCGCTGGGGGAAGGGTGGGGAGATCGGTGCGAGGAATGGGGTCGACGACATGAGCGCAGGACCGTACGAGGTGTTGTTGGTAGAGATGGACGCCGGGGTGGCCGTCGTCACCTTGAACCGCCCCGAGCAGCTGAACGCCTTCACGCCGCGCATGGGGCTCGAGCTGGGCCATGCCCTGGTCGCGTTGGACGCCGACGAGTCGGTGCGGGCCATCGTCCTCACCGGCGCGGGCCGGGCCTTCTGCGCCGGCGCTGCCCTCGACCCGGCCAGCTCGACGTTCAACGGCCTCAACGAGCCGGAGCTGCCCGGGCCGCCCATGTCCTCTCTCTCGCCGTGGACCATGGCGACGCCGATCCTGGCCGCCGTCAACGGCCACGCCGTCGGGCTGGGATTGACCTATGCCATGCAGTGCGACATCCGCATTGTCGCCGAAGATGCCAAGCTCGGCTTCGTCTTCACCCGCCGCGGTGTGCTGCCTGAGGCCAACTCCCTCTGGTCGTTGAGCCGGGCCATCGGAACCTCGCGTTCCCTCGAGCTGTTGCTGACCGGCCGCACCTTCCTCGGGGCCGAGGCAGCCGACCTGGGCCTTGCGTCGCGCGCCCTGCCTGCAGCCGAGGTACTGCCGGCCACCCTCGACATCGCTCGTGACATCGCCGCCAATACCGCTCCCGAGTCGGTCGCCCTGACCAAGCAGCTGTTCTACGAGTACCTGACCACCGGCGACCGGGATGCGGCCCGGGCCGAAGAGCGGGAAGCATTCCAGTACCTGGTGGGACGGCCCGACGGCAAGGAGGGCTCGCTGTCCTTCCTGGAACGGCGGGCACCGCAGTGGACCGGGTCCAAGCATGTCAACCGGGAGGAGATCGGATGACCTCAGCGGGAAAGACGGTGGTGATCACCGGAGCCGGTCACGGGATCGGCCGGGCGACGGCACGGCGGTTCGCGGCCGACGGTGCCCAGCTCGTTCTGGGTGACTTCGACCAGGACACGCTGGCCGAGGCGGCCGAGGAAACCCGGTCGGCGGGAGCCATCGTGCTCCCGGTCCTCTTCGACCAACGCTCGAGCACCGATGCCACGTCACTGATCGATGCGGCCATCGAACGCTTCGGCCGTCTCGACGTGCTGGCCACGGTGGCCGGCATCTACCCGTTCGCAGCGGCGGGCGACACATCCGACGAGCTCTGGGCCGACGTGCTGGCCACCAACCTGACCGGCGTCTTCTTCTGCTGCCGGGCGGCGCTGCCGGCCATGGTGGCCGCCGGCGGCGGTTGCATCGTCACCATCTCCTCGGGCACGGCCGAGATCCCCTACGCGGGAATGGCGGCCTACTCGGCCAGCAAGGGTGGCATCGAGTCCCTCAGCCGGGTGCTGGCCAAGGAGGGCGCGCCGACGGTGCGGGTGAACACGGTTGCCCCCGGTCCCACCGAGACCTGGCCGCACGGGTCCGACGACACCGTCGAGGATCCGCTCGCCACAGCAGCCAGGATCATCGATGGCGTGCCGCTGGCCCGCTGGGGCCGACCCGAGGAGATCGCCGACGCCATCGCCTTTCTGGCCTCCGACAGGGCCTCGTTCATCACCGGCCAGGTCATCAGGGTCAACGGCGGCAACCACATGGCGTGAGCCTCGGCGCGCCGATCTCATACGAAAGTGTCAGCTAGGCGACGCGTTGCCCGACACGGTCGGACAGTGGCCAGAAATCCCCTGCCCGGGAAACAACCCTGGACGCCGCTGCCGGTGGACCACTGCGGCTGACCGGCAGTGGCGGCCTCGTTCTCTGACAAAGTAGTCTCGGCAAAAGTCACAGCAGGCGTCGACCGCGTAGGGGGGCCATGTCGCTGAACATCGGCAAGATGTTCCATATCGTCCATGTCGCCGAGGCACTCCGCCCCCTGGACGCCTGGTACGACGACGTGTTCGTCCCGCGCCGGGGGATCATGGACGACGACTACCTCGCCCTCGAGATGCGGGAGGGATCGCTGCTGGCGATCGGCGACACCGTCATCGAGACCATGGCCCCGTCTCGTGATCCCGGCTCCGAGGTCCTGCCCGTGGGGAAGTTCTTCGCCCGCTTCGGCCGGCATCTCCATTCGTTGGCCTGGTACACCGACGACGTGGGTGCGGTCTGGGAGCACCTGGTCGACCATGGCATCCGGGTCATCCACCACGCGCCGACCGACCGCCCCCACGAGGGCGACATCTACACCCATCCCAAGGACACGGCCACCCAACTGGAGTTCTTCCAGCCACCCGCGGCCACCGGCGGCCCGCCCGACCCGCGGTTCGATCCGACGTGGCCCGAGCAGTGGGCCGCTTCGGCCAACCCGCTGGGGGTGCAACGTCTGGCCTATGCGACGGTGGTGAGCCGGGACATGGACCGGGCCACCTCGATCTTCGTCGACGTGCTCGGGGGAACGATCATCGATGAGGGATCCTCGGCGTTGACCGGTACGGTGAACACCTACGTGGCCGTCGGCCCCGAGACGGTTGTCGAGCTGGCCGTGCCCATCGACGCGGAGTCGCTGGCTGGAGGCGATCTGGCCGCGCTGGGGGAGTCCTGTCACGCACTGGCCTTCAGCGTCGGAGACCTGGCTCAGGTGGCCGACCACCTGGAGGCCAAGGGCATCGCCATCCTGGCCCAGGACGACACGACGATCCTGGCCGATCCCGCCGCTACATTCGGCGCCCCGTTCCGGTTCACCACGCGGGCCGTGCCCGGTGACCCGAGGGACCGATCGGTGTGACCGAGCCTTTGGTGACGACCTACATCTCCGCGGCCATGGCCGATGCCGTGGGGAACGAGCTCAGCCGCCAGGTCTCGTACCCCATATCCGAATCGGACATCCGCAAGTGGGCCATCGCCGTCTACTACCCCGAGCCGCCGCCCCGGCTGTTCTGGGACGCGGACTTCGCCGCAACCACGGTTCACCGCGGCTTGGTGGCCCCCGAGGACTTCAACCCGTTCGCCTGGATGGCGGCCGAACGCGGTGGCGTGCAGGGCCCCCGGGCCAATGACCCCCAAGCGACGGAAAAGACCCTGGGGGTCGACCCTCCGGCCGTGGGGTTCCAGGTCAACGGGGGAATCTCCATGACCTACGGCGAGCGGATGCGCCCGGGCGATGTCGTTACCGCGGTTTCCAAGCTGGGGGAATACCACGAGCGCACCGGTCGCTTGGGGCTGATGCTGTTCACCACGCTCGATACCGCGTGGACGAACCAGCACGGCTCCATGGTCCGGCGCTCGCAGGGAACGGTCATCCGCTACTGATGACGAAACAGACGAGGATCCACCATGGAGTCAACCCATGACTGAAGACGGACCGGAGACCCGGGCGCTCGGGCTGTCGGTCGGTGAGGAGATCCCGCCGTTCGTGCGCACCACCGGATTCGCCCAGTGGAACCGGTATGCGGCCGTCAACGACGAGTTCGTGCCCATCCACATGGACGACGCCGCCGGCCGGGAGGCCGGGTACCCCTCGGCCATCGGCATGGGCAACCTGCAATGGGCCTTCTTGCACAACGTGCTCCGGGAGTGGATGGGCGACGACGGTCGGATCGAACAGGTCGCCTGCCAGTTCCGATCGCCGAACCTGAAGGACCAGACGGTGTCCGCCCGAGGACGGATCGAGTCCATCCACCCCGACGGCGACCGCGTGGTGGTCGAGTTGGCGGTGTGGACCGAGGTGGACGGGGGCGACCCGTTGGCGCCGGGAACGGCGATCGTCTCGTTGCCCAACCAAAGCACCTGCGTTCGATGACCCCTGACACACGACGAGAGGAGTAACCCCATGGATGAGTATCCGGTCCAGATCGGGAGCATGCTGTTCACGATGGTGGATCCCAACCCGGGATTCGAGGTCGCCTACAACCGGTGGTACGAGCGAGACCACTTCTACGCCGGCTGCATGATCGGCCCCTGGCTGTTCGCCGGTGGCCGCTGGGTGGCACCCCGACCGCTGAAGGACCTGCGCTTCCCGGCGAAGAGCCCGTTCGCCGAGCCGGTCGACGCCGGTTCCTACCTGTCCACCTACTGGATCCACAAGGACCACGTCGAAGAGCACCTGGAGTGGGCCGGCGAGCAGGTGGTGTGGCTGTACGCCAACGGCAGGGGCTTCAACGAGCGGACCCACGCCCACACCAGCATCTACGACCTGGTCTCGGTGAAGTACGCCGACGAGGACGGCGTGCCGTTGGAGCTGTCGCTCGACCATCATTTCCCCGGGCTGGGTGTCCTCGTCACCGAGCCGGCCGAGGGCGTCGGCGCCGCCGACCACCAGGCCTGGCTGGAGACCAACGCCGTGCCTGGCCTGTTGGCGACCAATGGCATCAGCAACTGGTCGGCGTGGACCAAGCATCCGGCTCCGGCCGATCGGGAGAGTCAGTCACCGATGAAGCTCGGAACCGACGGCGGCCAGGAGGACCGGTTGGTCCAGTTGGTGTTCATCGAGGCCGACCCCACGGCCACGTGGGACGCCTTCCGGGCCTACGGCGAGACCGTCGACGACGGAGGGGTGGCCCGGCTGACCTTCGCCGCGCCCTTCTTCGGCACCAACGTGGGAACGGACGACTACACCGACCAGCTCTGAGCACGCCACGCTTCCCTATGGGGCTGGCCTGATCAATGGAGTACGCCCCCGAGCAGTGGTCGGGGGCGTACTCGTACTACTGGCCTTCTCGTCCTACTACTGGCCTACTCGTAGTGTTGGGAGGTGGATCCGATCAGGCGTCGACGGTCACGCCCATGAGTGAGGCCATGTTTCCGCCCATCACCTTGCGGAGATCGCCTTCGGGAAGACCTTCGAGCTCATCGACGTAGGTGATCGGGTCGGACATGCCCTCCACGTGGGGGAAGTCCGAACCGAACAGCACACGATCGGCGCCCAGCAACTTCACCAGGCCGACCGGGTCCTCCTCATGGAAGGGATGGACGTACAGGTTCCGCTTGAAGGCCACGATCGGATCCTCGGGGAAGGCCTGGGGCATCTTGGTGTAGGTCTCCTTCAGATCGTGGAGCAGGGGGCGGACCCAGCTGCTGCCGTTCTCGATCAGGGCCACCCTCAGCTCGGGATTCCGAGTCAGTGCTCCGTGGCAGATGAGGGCGGTCACCGCGTCCCTGATGGCGCGGTCGTGGGTGGACACCATGGAGAACGGTTGTGGCTGGGCGAAGGCGAGCATCTCACCGGAGCTGCCCTCCCACTCGTTGGCATACACGTTGTAACCACTGTCGGAGGCGTGCATGATCACCAGCACGTCGTGCTCGAGCACCTTCTGCCAGAACGGGTCGAATTCCACCAGCCCGAACGAACGCGGTCCCTTGAACCCGGGGACGGGCGCCGGGCGGATCATGATGGCCCGGGCGCCGCGCTCGACGACCCACTCGAGCTCGGCAATGGCCTTGTCCACCACGGCCAGGGTGATCACCGGTACGGGGAAGATCCGGTTCTCGTAGTTGAAGGTCCAGTGCTCGTGCATCCACTGGTTCAAGGCATGGATCACGACATGGGTGAGGTCGGGATCGTCCTTCATCCGCTCTTCCACCAGGCTGGCCAGCGTGGGGTACATGGTGGCCCACTGAATGCCCTGCTCGTCGAGGAGCTCGAGCCGGGCCGCCGGCTCGCGGAACGCCGGGGGGGCGTCGATGCCCCGACCCAGGATCTCGCGGTAGGACTTGCCCTCGGGGTTGCCGTGCTTGAAGTACTCCTCTTGTGCACCCGGCTTGCCCACCCGCTCGAACGTCGGGTTGGGGATGTAGTCGCTGATCTGGCCGCGCACCACGATCTTGGTCCGGCCGTGCACGTCCACGTAGTCGATGACGTGCTTGTACCCGTCGGGGAGGTACTTGGTCAGCGCCTCTTTGGTCTCGTACATGTGGTTGTCTGCGTCGAAGACGGGGAAGTCGAGGTCACGTGACGGCATATGTTCTCCTAAATCGTGCACCCGAGCGGTGCGCCATTGCGGCACGAGCTTGCACCCGCGGTCACCGGTACGCCTAACATGATAGAAGTGTCTCAGCGCAGATTCAATCGCAACGAGGACCGGTGCCGTCCGACCGCGAGAATGGTGCAGGGTCACTAGTGGCATTGTGGCGATGGCGAAGGGGGATCCGTGCCTGAACTGGTGTTCCGTCACCTAGACGATGTCCCGTGGCAAGAGGTACGGGCGCAGATGCACGGCGATCGGCGGGTCGCGGTCCGCCTCAAGTTCTTGGAGATGGCCGATACCCGTTCGGTGATCTACACCGAGTACGACCCCGGACTGGTGCTCGAGGAGCACGGCCACAGCAGTGATCACGTGATCTTCGTGACTAAGGGGTCGTTGCGCATCGGCGACGTCGACTGCACCCCGGGCATGATGGTGCTCTTGGAGCACGGCGCCAGCTTCGGGCCCTTGGTCACCGGCCCGGACGGCGCGCAGCTCATCGAGTTCTACACCGGGGACGTGACGCCCGTCCCGGCCGACCCCGAAGGATACGAGCAACTGCTGGCCAGCGAGGGCATCATCCGGGTTCCGTCCGAACTGGAACAGGGCCACTAGCGAACAGGGCCACTAGCAGAGCGCCCATCACCGAGTGCACCGGCGATACGGGCGAGCACAGAGAGAGCGAGAGGGAACCATGGCATCACCGAAGACCGATGAGGGCAGCATCGACCGTGAGGGGTCGCCGGCGCCGGTGGCCCTGGTGACGGGGGCCAGCCGGGGCATCGGCAAGGCCATTGCCGTCCACTTGGCCGGGGCCGGCTTCGACGTCGCCGTGGCCGCTCGGACGATGGCCGACGGCGAGGCCCGCGAGCACTCGTCCACCGTGAAGCGCTCGGACACCCGCCCATTGCCGGGATCGGTGGCGTCGACCTCGGACCTGGTGGAGAAAGCCGGGCGCCGGGCCCTCCCTGTGTACCTCGACCTGTTGGACCGCGCCTCGCTGGGCGCCGCAGTCAGAACCGTCGAGGAACGGTGGGGCCGGATCGACGTCCTGGTGAACAACGGGCGCTACATCGGACCGGGCCACATGGACGCCTTCATCGACACCCCGACCGAGCTGCTCGACCGCCACCTCGAGGCCAACGTCATGGCGCCCCTGGTGCTGACCAAACTGGTCCTCCCCGGCATGCTCGAGCGGGGATCGGGCATGGTGATCAACCTGACGTCCTCGTCCGGTCTCACCGACCCTCCCGCGCCGGTCGGGTCCGGCGGGTGGGGCCTGGGATATGGGATGTCCAAGGGCGCCCTCCACCGGGTGGCCGGGGTCCTGGCCGCCGAACTGGGCGATCGGGGGATCTTGGCCTTCAACCTGGACCCCGGCTTCGTGGCCACCGAGCGCATGGTCATGGACATGGGCGATTTCGGGTTCGACGCCAGCAGCGGGGCACCACCGGACGTGATCGGGGCCGCCGCCGCCTGGCTGGCCACCTCGCCCGAAGGGCCCTCGCTCAACGGCGGCCATATCCAGGGCCAAGACGAGTGCCGGGAGCGCAACCTTCTCCCCGGGTGGCCGTGAACACCCTGGTGGAATCGGTAGACTCGATTGTCAGTTACTGGTAACCTGAGCGCATCGTCAGTTCCCGCGGGTGAGGCGAAGTCGATGCTGCGCGGGACCCGTGGCTTGCCTGCTGACCGTTGCGACTCGGAGGTGTGATGCTCGATTACGTGATCAAAGGCGGAACCATCGTCGACGGCACGGGCGCCGCTCCCCGATCGGGCGACGTTGGCATTCGGGGGGACCGGATCGTGGCCCTGGGCCAGGTGGACGAACAGGCCAGAGAGACCATCGACCTCGACGGCCAGCTGGTCACCCCGGGGTTCGTCGACCCGCACACCCACTACGACGCCCAGCTCTACTGGGACGGCTACGCCACACCTTCGAGTAATCACGGTGTGACCTCGGTGATCGGGGGGAACTGCGGGTTCACCCTGGCCCCGCTGAAGTCGGTCGATGCCGACTACACCAGGCGGATGATGGCCAAGGTGGAGGGGATGCCTCTCCAGGCCCTGGAGAACGGCGTCGACTGGAAGTGGGAGTCCTTCGGCCAGTACCTGGACGGGCTCGAGGGTCGCATCGGGGTCAACGCCGGATTCCTGGTCGGGCACTGTGCCCTTCGTCGCTACGTGCTGGGGCCCGACGCCGGCGAACGCCAGGGGACGGCCGACGAGGTGTCCACCATGGTGGCTCTCTTGAACCAGTCCCTCGACGCCGGCGGTCTCGGCCTGTCGACCAGTCGCTCGTCGACCCACAACGACGGGGACAACAAACCGGTGCCCAGCCGTGCCGCCTCCGAAGAAGAGCTACTGACCTTGTGCCGGACGGTGGGCCAGCACCCGGGCACGACCCTGGAGGCCATCGTCGAGGGCTGCCTTCGTGGGTTCTCCGGCGACGAGATCGAGCTGATGGCGACCATGAGCGCCCAGGCCAACCGTCCGCTCAACTGGAACGTGCTCTCGGTGCAGGCCGCCGACACTGACCGGATCGACCAGCAGCTGCTCCCCTCGGCGCGGGCGCGCCAAATCGGGGGTCGCGTCGTGGCCCTGACTATGCCGATCTTTGCCGACAACAACATGAGCCTGGGCACGTTCTGCGCCCTGTGGCTCATCCCCGGCTGGCACGATGTGCTGTCGCTGCCCCTTGCCGAAAAGACGCAGAAGTTGCGGGATCCCTCGGTGCGAGCAGGCTTGGTGGCCGCCGCCCAGGGCACGGTGTTCGAGCGGCTGGCCGACTTCTCCAACTACCGCATCGGCGACACCGTCGCTCCGGAGAACCGGCAGTACGAGGGACGGCTGGTGTCCGACATCGCCCGCCAGCGGGGTGTGGACCCCGCTGATGCACTGATCGACATCACGGCGGCCGACGAGTACAAGACGGTGCTGTGGCCCCTGCCCACCGCGGACACGGCGGAGGACTGGGCCGTGCGCCGGGACCTGTGGAACCACGAGGACGTCATGCTCGGCGGCTCCGACGCCGGAGCCCACCTCGACCGGATGCTGGGCTCTCCCTACCCGACCCGGTTCCTGGGTGACACCCTTCGGGGACGCAAGCTGGTCCCATTGGAGCGTGCCGTCCAGCTGATGACCGACGTGCCGGCGCGGCTGTTCGGCCTCCGCGATCGAGGCCGGCTCGAGGTGGGGGGGTTCGCCGATGTGGGCATCTTCGACCCCGATACCGTCGACAGCGGTCCGGCCAAACGGGTCTACGACCTGCCCGGGGACAGCCTGCGCCTGACCTCGAAGTCGACCGGGGTCTCCCGGGTCTTCGTGAACGGGATCCCGACCATCGAAGACGGCGAGTCGACCGGGGCGCTGGGCGGGACCGTCCTGCGTTCGGGCCGGAACACCGATACGGTCGCCACCCACTGACTATGCGGGCAACATGTAGGGACACGAGACGTCGAACTGGAACCCTCCAGCGAGGCATATGGGAGGACACACCATGACTGAAGTACCGATGATCATCTCGGTGGACGACCACGTCGTCGAGCCTCCGGACCTGTGGACCTCCCGGCTGCCGGCCAAGTACCAGGACCGCGGCCCGCGCATCAAGCGCCAGAAGATCACGCTGGGCGGTCCGACCACCGGCGGCGGCGGGATGACCTGGGTCGAGGACGAGGAGAACGGTGTCTGGTCGGATGTCTGGTACTACGACGACCTGGTGTCGCCGTTGATGATGCTGTCGGCCGCGGTGGGCTTCGACGAGGTGGGCTTCAACCTCACCACCTTCGACGAGATCCGCAAGGGCTCATGGGACAAGCACGAGCGCCTGGCCGACATGGCCGCCAACCACGTCGACGCGGCC
The DNA here is from genome assembly GCA_036495505.1 of Acidimicrobiales bacterium. GTDB lineage: Bacteria > Actinomycetota > Acidimicrobiia > Acidimicrobiales > RAAP-2 > DASXMT01. The sequence continues at coordinate 13,126 of DASXMT010000355.1, forward strand.
ATCTGCTTCCCCAACACACTGCCCCGGTTCTGCGGCCAGACGTTCTACGAGCGTGAGGACAAAGAGCTGGCCCTCTTGTGCGTCAAGGCCTACAACGACTGGATGATCGACGAGTGGTCGGCCGGCGAGGCCAAGGGCACGCTCATCCCCTTGACCATGATCCCGCTGTGGGACGCCAACCTGGCCGCCGACGAGGTCCGCCGCTGCGCGGCAAAGGGCAGCTTTGCCGTGACCTTCCCCGAGAACCCCCACCCGTTGGGTCTCCCCTCCATCCACAACAAGAATGACTTCTGGAAGCCCTTCTTCGAAGCGTGCGAGGAGACGGGCACCGTGGTGTGCATGCACATTGGCTCGTCGTCCAAGATGCCGAGCACCTCACCCGACGCCCCGTTCATCATCAGCTCCACGCTGACATTCCAGAACGCAATGGGCTCCCTGTGCGACTACCTGTTCTCGGGCACGCTGGCCAAGTACCCCAAGCTGACCATCGCCTACTCCGAGGGCCAGGTGGGGTGGATGCCCTACATCCTCGAGCGGGCCGACAAGCTGTGGGAGGAGCGAAGCGACAACAGTTTCGGGACGTGGCTCCCCGAGCCGCCCTCGAGCTACATCGCCGGCCGCGTCTATGGCTGCATCTTCGACGATGCCACTGGGCTGCGGAACCGCGATGTCATCGGCATGGACCAGATCTGCTTCGAGACCGACTACCCGCACGCCGACTCGACGTTCCCGGTGTCCAAGGAAGTCCTGACCAAGATTTGCGCCGAGGCCGGACTGAACGACGAGGAGATCTACAAGCTCACACGGGGCAATGCCATCAAGGCATTCGGCCTCGAGCGGTTCGGCATCACCAGCTGACGCGTCCGGGCTGAGCTCGTTTATGGAGCTACTTTTCAAGCTTCCTTTTGAGCGTCCTTGTACCGGCGATGCTGTTCGAGGATGTGTTCGTGCGATGCTCCCCTGGTCGGTACGCCCGGGTGATGGTGTCGACACAAGATGTACGGAGTGCCCTCGAGAGCGTGATGGCCAATTCGCCAACACCCTTTGGCGTGACAGTTGACCTTGCGTACCCCCGTATAGACCCCGATGCCGACCGCGCTGATGAGGGTCGCCTCACCTAGGTCAGAACCGAAACCAGACCAGAAGTTGTAATACAGGTCCGGCCCTCCGTGGAGCGTGCCCGTGTGAAGCGCCACCCAATGACGGAGGGCAGCGAAGAACGCGATGACGAGGGCGATTCCCACCACGAGAAGGAGCAAAAGTACGCCCATCAACCATTTCCTCGTTGGGATCGGGTCGTTACCCGTCCCGCCGCCGCTGCTGGCCAGAGGCAGCGAGGTCGACGGTGTTGGGTTCTCGGTCGTCGCCATGGGATCGGCCGTCAGCCTCCCACAGAACCCCACTCCAGCAGTGGATCCCGGCGTGGACCTCCGACTGCCTACGGCCTGCTCGGCCCCCCGCCTTTCAGGACCGGGGCATGCCCAGGGCCGAGAGGGCCAGGATGTTCTTTTGGATCTGCGCCGATCCCCCGTAGACGCTCACCGGACGGGACCGGAAGTAGCTCTCGAGGCGCTCCGGGCGGCGACCGGTCAGGGCGTCGGCACCGGCGATGTCCATGGCCAGGTGCTGGAGGGTCTGCTCGGCATCGGCCCACAGCAGCTTGCCCACCGAGCCCTCGGGACCCGGCTCCCGGCCCGACACCCGCATCGACAGCTGTTCGACGACGTTGAGCCGCATGGCCTCGCCCCGGACGTAGGCCATGGCCAGTTCGCGGCGCACCTCGGGGTCGTCGGCGACGCCCTTCTCGACGGCCAGGGCCTCGACGGTGCGCAGCGCCTTTTGGTACGTGGCGATGAACCCGATGTCTGCCGGCCCCCGCTCGTAGGTGACCGTGGTCATGGCCACCTTCCACCCCAGGCCGGGCGAGCCCAGCAGCTGGGACGCCGGAACCTGCACGTTGTCCCAGAAGACCTCGCACGTCTCGGGATCCCCATCGCTCAGCACGATGGGCCGGACTTCGATCCCCGGCGAGTGCATGTCCACCAGCAGGCACGAGATGCCCTTGTGCTTGGGCACGTCCCGGTCGGTCCGGGCCAGCAGCAGGCACCAGTCGGCATACTGACCGCCGCTGGTCCACATCTTCTGACCGTTGACCACGTAGACATCCCCGTCGAGGTCGGCCCGGGTCCGAAGGGAGGCCAGGTCGGACCCGGCCTCGGGCTCGCTGAACCCCTGGCACCAGGCCACGTCCCCGTTGAGCAGGGTGGGGAGGAACTGGGTCTTCTGCTCCTCGCTGCCGTAGGTGTAGATGGCCCGACCCAGGTAGTTGACCATGCCCGGGATCGGGGGGCTCGACGATCGGCCCGCCTCCTCGTTCAAGATGGCGTCGTAGATGGGGCTGAGGCCGCGGCCGCCGTACTCGACCGGCCAGGCCATCCCCATGTAGCCCGCCTCGTACAGGTTGCGGTGGAACTGGCGGTGCATCTTGTTCCGCTCGGTGTAGTCCTTGATCTCTGCGTAGTTCTTCGGCGCGGTGGCCTCGAGCCACGCACGTAGTTCCGTCCGGAACGCGGCCTCTTCTGCTGTATCCCGATAGTCCATGTCAACGAGCTCCCACGTGTGCGTTCATCATGAGTGACTTCCTAAACGAGCATCGGCGATGGCCGACAGCTTGAGCGCATCGTCTCCGAACAGAGCGCGGTCGAGGTACGTTCGACGGGCCACGAAGTGGGCGATGTGCTCCCAGGTCTGCCCGATTCCGCCGTAGACCTGCATGATGGTCTCGGCCACCGTCCGGGCTGTGATCCCGCTGTAGGCCTTGGCCGTGCGGGCTGCCACCAGGGCCTCGGCCGGATCGAGCTCGTCGACGGCCCAGGACGCGTACTTGACCGTACTGGCCGATGCCTCCACGGCCACCAGGGCTTCGGCGCAGAGGTGCTGGACGGCTTGGAACGATCCCACCGGTACGCCGTACTGCACGCGCTCTTTGGTGTACGCCACCACCTGTTCGAGCCCTTGTTTCAGCGCGCCGACGATGTCGGCGCTGACCACGGTGAGGGCCAGGGCCAACCAGGAGTTGAATTGCCCGGCAGTGAGCGGTCCCCCTGCCTCTTCGATCTGGTCGGCCGAGGGCGCCCCGGGGGCTCGCCTGAGCACACGGGTGAGATCGGCTCCTTCCACCGGTGCCCACGCGTCGCCCAATGCCACCCGGACCACGCCTGGGGCATCGGCCGCCCCCGTCAGGGCCAGGCCGTGCGTTGCCCCATCGGCGTCCCAGGCCAGGGCGCCAGCCAGCTCGTCCGCCCGGGCCAGGCGGGACAGGTCTTCGGTCAGCAGCAGGGCGCAGCGAGCACTGCCGTCGGTCAGCTCGGCCAACCACGCATCCGGGGCGCCGGCCAGCGACAGCAGCTCGGTGGCCAGCACGGCTGAGCCGGAGTAGGGGAGGGGGGCGAGTGCGGCGCCCAGCTCCTCGACGACCAGCGCCACCTCGACACCCGATGCCGTCGGGTTCCCCTGGTCATCCCGGGCCCGCAGTCCGAGCAGCCCGGCATCGGCAAGGGCGGCCCACCCCTTGGCCCGGTCGACCTTTTCCAGGTCGCTCGGATTGGTGAGCCCCATCGATTGGGCCAGCTGAGCAGCAATCTCCTGGAGCATCTCCTGCTCCTCGGTCAGCAGCGCAAGCACCGCAACCCCCTCTCCGCGCTCTCGGCGCAGTGTCGATCCACAGGTCGGCGACGTGCCCGAGAGGCGGCGTCATGCAAGCTGACGCGAGCATCCCGGAGACTCCCGGCCCGTTCTGAGCAGCATGTTATCGTGGCCTTGTCGTGATGGACCAGCTGGTAGTAGACAAACGTGTCATGTACGGTTCGCCAGCCCGTCCGATCATCCCGGCATGAAAATCTCGCTGGGGCTGCCGACCCAACGAGTGGACAAGCTGGACGAGTTCGTGTCGGCCGAAGCGATCGCCGAGATGTCCCGCGCCGCCGAGTCGGCCGGGTTCGACGCGGTGTTCGTGACCGAGCACCCGTTTCCGGAGAAGGGATGGATGGACACCGGCGGGCACCACGCCCTCGACCCGTTCGTAGCCCTGTCCTTCGCCGCCGCTGCCACCACCACCATCCGGTTGCAGACCCACCTCTCCGTCTTGCCCTACCGGAACCCCTTTCTCACCGCCAAGTCCGTGGCCTCCCTCGACGTGTTGTCAGGCGGTCGGGTCATCCTGGGTGCGGGGACCGGCTACCTGGAGGCGGAGTTCGCCGCCCTGGGCGTGGACTTCGCCGAGCGCAACGACCTGACCGACGAGGCCATTGTGGCCATGAAGGCGGCCTGGTCGGGCGAGCCGCAGTCGCTTGCCGGCCGGCACTTCGAGGCCCACGACAACGTCGCCCTGCCCCGCCCGGTACAGAGCCCGCATCCCCCCATCTGGATCGGGGGCAACTCCCGGCGGGCCATCCGCCGAGCGGTGGAGCTGGCCGACGGCTGGGCGCCCATGCCCAACCCGGCCCGGACCGCGGCTCGCCGCCATTCTGCCGCCCTCGAGACGCTGGAGGACCTCAAGGGTCGCATCGACTACGCCGCCGGACACGCCGAGACGGTGGGACGAACCGCTCCCTTGACCATCGCCTCGTCGTTGGGCGGCCTCGAGATGGACATCCCGTCCACCGATGGTCGGGCCATCGAGGTCGACGATCTCCTGGTGGAGACGGCCGCCCAGCTGGCCGGGGTGGGCGTGACCTACCTCTACGGTGGGGTCATTCGACCGGTGGACAGCCGTGCAGAGTTTCTCAGTGAGGTGGTACGCATGGGAGAAACGCTGGTGCCTCGGCTCACCCCCATCCCGACCGTCAGCCGCGTGGGTGTGGGCGGGGCGGCAACCTGACAGAGAGCGGCGGCCGGGGCGCAGACGCCGACGCCATGAGCAGACGAGACCGAGGGGGACACCATGAGCGACACGACAGGTAAGGCAACGTCTGGCGACCAGAGCACGCGCTCGGCCATTGACCGGCTCTTGTCGCCCGAGTCGATCGTCATGATCGGTGCGTCCAACAAGGTGGCCAACATCGGCGGCCACGTCTTCGCCAACCTGGTTCGCGCCTTTGACGGCTCGGTCACGCCGGTGACGCCCCGGGACGAGACGGTGCAG
>DASXMT010000356.1:0-3572 GCA_036495505.1 Acidimicrobiales bacterium
CACGTGCTGCCCGTCGATGGTGGCGACCCCCCCCGTCGCCGTCTGGTTCGGTGATGATGCTCGGAAGCATGCTGTTCCTGGCGTGCCAGTTCTCGGTCGTTGTCCCCCTGGACCGCGGCAAGCTGCGTACGTTGCGGACGGAGCCGGCAGTGAGTACATTTTCGAGCAGAGCATAGTGGCTACTATTGCCTTCGGAGAGAGAGGAGTGCTGTGCCTCACGCGGTGGCGCCCACAGTCGATCGAGACGACGAGTTTTTTTGGAGTGGGGTAGCGGAAGGAAAATTGCTGGCACGGCGGTGTGCCCACTGCCGGCGGCTCCAGCACCCTCCATCACCAATGTGCCCTCAGTGCGGCTCGTTGAAGTGGGATGTGGAAGAACTTTCCGGCCGGGGAACGCTCCATAGTTGGATTGTCTCGCACCATCCCTCAGAATCCGACGATGCAGCCAGGATCGTTGGCTTAGTCCAACTTGACGAGGGGATACGCCTGGTTTCGAACCTCCAGGGCATCGAACCGGCCGCAGTGAGGAACGATATGCCTCTCGAGGTGGTGTTCATGGTTGTGGACGGTGTTCGTCTTCCTCAGTTTCGGCCAGTGCCTGGAAAGGATGCCTAGTGCCCTCGATCCGGAATGAAGCAGCAATAGTCGGGATCGGTCAGACGGAATTCTCAAAGGACTCGGGGCGAAGCGAACTTCAGTTGTGCGCCGAGGCCGTCAAAGCGGCAATCAGGGACGCCGGTCTGGAGCCGTCCGACATCGATGGATCGGTGACGTTCATGCAGGATACCAATGACGAATTGGCCCTCATGCGGAGCGTCGGGATCAAACAGATGCGGTGGACGTCGCGGACTCCGTTTGGCGGTGGTGGGGCTTCCGCCACGATCGAACATGCCGCTGCCGCTGTCGTATCGGGCGCGGCCGATGCGGTCGTTGTCTATCGAGCGTTCAACGAGCGCTCGGGGAGACGTTTCGGTCAGCCGATGGCGGGTCGGCCTCCTCCGTCGCTGAATTGGTACCGTCCCTACGGACTCGATACGCCGGCAAAGATCTATTCGCTGTGGTTTCAGCGGTACATGCACAGATATGGCGTGGCCAACGAAGACTTTGGTCGATATTCGGTGATCGCTCGGAAGCACGCGGCCACGAACCCGAATGCCTGGTACTACGAGCGGCCCATCAGCCTTGAGGACCATCAGAACTCGCGCTGGATCGTGGAGCCGATCCTGCGCCTACTGGACTGCTGCCAGGAAAGCGATGGGGGAGTAGCTCTGGTGGTGACCCGAACGGACAGAGCGAGGGACCTCCGCCAGCCCCTGGTGGCGATCACGGCGGCAACACAAGGGAACCTCATGGACGGTGAGGTTCTGTTCAACTACTACGGTGCCGATATCTCGCGCTTTGCTGAGGCTGAGTACACGGCCACACAACTTTGGGACACGACTGGCTTACGGCCAGACGACATCGATGTGGCGATGATCTACGAGAATTTCAGTCCCGTTGTCTTCTATCAGCTCGAGGCCTATGGCTTCTGCGGGCCCGGCGAAGCAAAGGACTTCATCGCCGAGGGAAACATCGAGATCGGCGCAAAGCTGCCGGTCAACACCAATGGTGGGCTCCTGGGCGAGGGTTACATTCACGGCGTGAATTACATTCTCGAGGGTGTCCGTCAGCTGCGCGGAACGGCGGTCAATCAAGTTGCTGGGCCCCAGCACGTGCTGTGTGCGGCCGGCCGCAGCGCTCTGGTCCTCGGAGGTGATGTCTGAGCACCCACGTGCCGAGCTGGCTGCCCATGGCGTCATGGTCGCGGGTCCCCGTGCAATTCGCCCAGTGCAATTCGCCCGACTCGTTGTCGGCAATCGATCAGGAGAATCGATCAGCCACGGGAAGAGAGGTATCTCGATGGTGGCCGGTGTAACGAAGGTTCCGCTGATGGTAGACCTCGCGGGACGAGGTCCTTCTGGATGTCGCGGTATTGCTGCGGATGTGTTCGTGCCCGACCAGGAGAATGCCTCGCCAGCCATATGGTGCTGTGTGCCGGGCGGTGGCATGAGCCGGGCCTACTTCGATCTGGCGGTGCCGGGTTCGAACGATCTCTACAGCATGGCCCGATTCGCGGCTCAGCGTGGACACCATGTCCTCACCATTGATCCGCCCGGGGTCGGGGAGAGCGACTCCCCGGATGATGCCTACCAGCTCACACCCAGGGCAGTGGCAGTCGTCCTCGACGTCGTGGTCAGGGATGTGCTGGCGATGATTGGCGCGGGTGCAGTGGACCGCCTACCAGTGAGAACGTTCCAAGAGGTCATCGGCGTCGGGCACTCGGCAGGAGGGCTGTTGGTCGCGTGCCAGCAAGCGCGTCATCACACATTTGGTGCTGTTGCCCTTCTGGGCTTTTCTGGTAGCGGGCTTCCCGCCGTGCTCACCGACGAGGAGGCGAAGTTCGTCGATCGTCCCGAGGAGTTGGACGCTGCCCTGCCCGATCTCGTACGGGCACGCTTTGGAACGGCATTGCCTCGAGGCACAGCCACCGATTCGGACATGCTCCCGGTGGGGACCACTTCCAACCAGGCAAAGGGGGCGGCCAGCCGAGCCAGTTCGCGACTGCTCGGACTGGTCGGTCTGAGCTCACTAGTGCCGGGGTCCATCCAGCCCGAGCTGAACCAGATCGATGTTCCCACATTCATTGCTGTCGGCGAGCACGACATAGCGGGGCCGGCTTCAGCGTTGCCCGGGCAGCTTCCGGCATGCCACGACCTGACCCTGAAGACCTTGTCGGGGGTAGGCCACAATCACAACGTGACCGAATCGAGGCTTGAGTTATGGGACCGACTCGAACGGTGGGTGAGGTCGCTCTTGCCCGCTCCCGTCGACGGCTGAGATACCTCCGCCGCACCCTCCCTTGCCTGTATCTGCCCCCGTGATTCGGGCACGCTCGTTGGGCGGAATAGGAGGGCGCGCCCGAATCGGTGGCAGGCTGCCCGCCTCGCCACGGAGGTGCCCCTCGCAGCCCCGGATTTCGCAGAACAACATAGTAGACGCTATGATCAGCTGATAACGATGTGGCGAACGAGGACAAGCGGTCCCATAGAGTGTGCAGCGTGACTACGACTGCAAAGAAGCCCAGGGCGGCCGTCCGGAGACTCCAGCGCTGGTCGCCCGGCGATAGCAACGCGGCCAATGGCGATTCAGCCACCGAGAGGCTGGTCATTGATGCTGCCGTTTCCTGCATTCTCGACTGCGGGTTCTACCGGGCGAGCACAAATGAGATCGCCCGACGTGCCGGTGTTACTTGGGGTGTCATCCAGCACTACTTCGGAACGCGGGAGGGCCTGATGCTCGCAGTACTCCAGGATGGCATTCGACACTTCGTCGAGGTGGTAGAGGACACGCACGTCGAGGGCAACACGGCAGCGGAGCGGATCCAGGATCTCATAGACATTCTGCTGACTCATTACGGTCGACAAGAATATCTGGCTTACATGCAGATATTGCTGAACATGGATCGCGATCCTCGGACGAGCGACGAGGTCCGGCTGACCATGCAAGAGGTTGCGGCCCAATCTCAAGCTCAC
>DASXMT010000357.1:0-6919 GCA_036495505.1 Acidimicrobiales bacterium
GGCGCCGGTCGCGGCATCGGCCGGGCCTATGCCCTCCTGCTGGCCCAGCGGGGCGCCCGCGTCGTCGTCAACGACCTCGGCGGCACCATGGAAGGCGACGGATCGGACGACCAGCCGGCGGCCACCGTCACCGCTGAGATCGTCGACGCGGGCGGAAGCGCAATCGCGGATGGCAGTGACGTAGCCACCGTGGCTGGCGGCCAGTCCGTCGTCGATGCCGCAGTCGACGGGTTCGGACGCATCGACATCGTGGTCAACAACGCCGGGATCATCCGGTTTGGAAGCCTGCCGGAGGTCGGCGCAGACAACCTCGAGAGCCACCTCGCCGTACACGTCGGCGGTTCCTTCAACACAACCCGTGCTGCCTGGCCCCACATGGTCGACCAGGGTTACGGCCGCATCGTGATGACAACCTCGACGGGGATGTTCGGCCGCCCCGACAACCTCGGCTATGCCACGGCCAAGGCGGGCGTCGTCGGCATGACGCGCAGCCTCACGGCGGCGGGAGCCGCGCACGGCATCAAGGCCAACCTCATTGCCCCCAGTGCATCGACGCGGATGGTCCTCCCTTCTGGCGGGCGGGGCTCGACCCGTCCGGCCCTCCCCGAGGGCATGGAGCCGGAGTTGGTCGCACCCATGGTCGCGTTCCTGGCCCATGAGGATTGCGATGTCAGCGGCGAGATTTATCTCGCCGGAGCGGGCCGATTCGCACGCATCTTCATCGCCTCGACCGAGGGCTATGTCCACCGACAACCGGGTCCACCGACCATCGAGGACGTGGCCGACCACTGGGACGCCATCAATGACGAGACCGGCTACTACAAACCGGTCGACCTCATGGACTGGTCGAAGCACTACATGTCACACCGGTAGCCACCGCACACACCCAGTGGTCGACGCGGCCTGGGGTCGGCGTGCCTACGTCAGCGCCATCGGCGTGATGGGAGAGCCGACCGAGCCCGTCACCTTGAGGCCGGGAGCACAGAACAGGCACTCCCAGACGCCGTCTTGTTCACAGTCGGCGGCAAGGTCCTCGAAGTTGAACATCTCGCCCAGGGTCAATCCCATGTCGCGAATGGCGACCTGGTGGAACGGGATGTTCCCGCCCTTGATGCGGCTGGGCCAGACCTCGCACGCCCAATTGTCGAGGGCCACGGCCGCAACTTCCCGATCGTGCAGCCACTCCGCGCTGGCCACTCCGAGGCCGGGCTCGTCCCCCATGAAGTGATCCCTGTCACCCTCCAGGAACCACTGGTAGGAGCCGGTGCGCACGAGGAGGATGTCGCCCGACTCCACCCGCACCCCCTGTCGTTCCTCGGCTGCCGACAGGTCGTCCCCCGTTATCTCGTAGGAGTCTTCCAGCCGATCGACCCCCTGCAACCGGGCGATGTCGAGCACGACGCCGCGGGAGATCAACCGCTCCACCGCCTTTGCGAACGAATTGCGGGTCGCCCCTCCCATGTTGTTGACCGCCCGGGCCGGGACGTTGTTGTAGAACCGACCGCCGTAGCCGACGTGGGCCAGGCTGTCCCATTGGGTCGCCGACTGCAGCCCCATGGTCACCATGTCGTCCGCCGAGATCATGCCGTCGGGGGCACCCTCGGTGTCCGAGGGCAAAAAGGTCATCACGTGCACAGGGTTGATCCGGAACCCGCCCGACTGAAAGGGCCCGTCTTTGCCGAAGGGCATCCCGAGGTCGAAGATCTTCCCGTTCCTCACCAGCTGCGCGGCCCGCACGCGCTTCTCGGGCGTGACGAAGTTGAGCGTTCCGATCTCGTCCTCGTCGCCCCAGCGTCCCCAGTTGCTCAGGCGTTTACCGAGCTCGTGATGCGGCCACGTCTTCGTACCCTCGCTCATGTCCCCTCCTCGTCGAATGGACCGACCGCACGAGGTGGCCGACCCGATGAACTCTGTACCGAACGGTCTAAACCGTAGCCCGGTCAGGTGTGGGAGGAGAAATCCCCGAGCACGCCCTTCGCCGGCAGCGGTGTCAGATCCGGTCCCGGAGCTCACGCTTGAGGACCTTGCCCGACGGGTTCCGCGGGAGGGCATCCACGACGTACACCGCCTTGGGGACCTTGAAGCGCGCCAGCTGCTGGCCGCAGTGGTCGATGAGGTCCTCAGCGGTGGTGGTTCCCGGCTCGTTCATCACCACGTAGGCCACGGGGACCTCGCCCCACCGATCGTCAGGGCGCCCGACCACCGCTGCTTCGAGGACCGCCTCGTGTTCGTAGAGCACGCGCTCGATCTCGGAGCTGGCGATGTTCTCACCGCCGGACACGATCATGTCCTTGAGCCGGTCGACGATGTAGAGGTAGCCATCGTCGTCCCTGAAGCCGATGTCTCCGGTGTGGAACCAGCCACCGGCGAACGCCGCCGCGGTGGCGGTTGGATCCCGCCAGTAGCCCTTGAACACCTTGGGGCCTCGGAGGACCACTTCCCCCCTCTCCCCCCGAGGAAGCGAGACTCCGTGTTCGTCCCAGACGTCGACCTCCAGGTACTGACACGGCCGCCCGACGCTGCCCAACTTGGACCGGATGCTCGCACTGTCCAAGAAGGTGTCGCCCGAGACCGTCTCGGTCAACCCGTAGGCGTCGGCAAACCATGCCGATGGCAGCGTCCTCTGGAGCCGCTCGATAACCGGGATCGGCATCTTCTCGCCCCCGCCGATCAGCAGGCGGACCGACGAGAGATCCCGTTCTTCGACTCCGGGAACGTCCAGCACGGCCCGAACCATTGCCGGTGCCATCCACAACGTCGTCACTCGCGACCGTTCGATCTCCTCCACCACCTGCTCGGCATCGAAGGCCCGGTGGAGGATGATCGTCGCCCCCACCGCAATCAGAGAAGTCGTGGTGAGGTCGAGCGCGCCGACGTGGTACAACGGGCCGCAGGCCAGCCCGACATCGGCACCGATCAGCCCGAATTCGGTGATGTGCGCATAATTCTTCCACGCCAGGTTGGCGTTGGTGATCATCGCACCCTTCGGTCGCCCGGTGGTCCCCGACGTGTACATCAGGCGTTGGATGTCATCACCCTGGACGTGCGCACGCGCCAGTGGAGGGGTCCCGGCGCCCAGATCGGAGAAGCGCTCCCATCCGGAACGGCCCGTTTCAGCGATACACACGCGGACGAGATCGCCCAGACCGCGGCTGGCGTCGTCGGCCAGCTCGATCAACGGGTCATCGCACACCAGGGCCCGAGCTCGAGAGTGGTCGAGGATGTACCGCAGCTCCGCGGGGGCCAGTCGCCAGTTGAGGGGCAACACCATGGCCCCGAGGTGATTGGCGGCGAAGGTGGTGGTCAAGAACTCGATGTTGTTGTACGACAGCAGGCCGACGACATCGCCGGCACCCACTCCTCGCTGGTGAAGTCCCGCAGCCAGTGCCGCCGACCTGCTTGCCATCTCCCGGTAGGTGACGACACCGTCTCCAAAGACGGCGAGAGGCTTGTTCGGCGTGCGGCCGGCGTGGTGCTCGAGTACTCCGACCCAGCTCAGGTCGGGATGCATCGATGGCTCTGGCGGTGCGGTGGCAAGCGTGCGGGTAGCTGGCCCGCGCCGTTTTCTTTGCATCGGCAGAACTCCTCGGCGTGGTGCGGTTTCCCCAGTCGATGAGCCACAGGTCACTGAACCGACTGGTCGGAACAGAGCATAGGATGGGGCTTCAGGTGCCCGTCAAGCTCACCACGTTCACGCCGGGAAAGTCTCCACGGCCACGGGCATCGCGTCGCCCTGGTGCCGGTGGCATCGAGCCGGCCTCACCGTGGCGAGGACGTAGTCGGCGCTCGTGCTCCCCGAGATGAACCCACCCAACCGGTAGCATCGGCGCCAGTCCACAGCGGTATGTCATGGCGCTTCATCAGGAAAAACTAGAGGGTGCCCCATTTGAACGCAGAGAACGAAAACCCGCATAGCGAGAAGTGGCATGCACGCCGTCACGCCATCATCGACCTCTCGGCCCAGGTCTTCGCCCAACGTGGGTATCACGGAACGAGCACCATCGAGCTTTGTGAAGCGAACCAGCTCGGCAAGGGCGCCCTCTACTACTACATCGGCTCGAAGGAGCAACTGCTGGCCGCCATCCACGACCGCGTCATGGATGAGGTCATGCTGGGCGCAGATCGCGTGGCGAAGGCAGGCGGTACCCCGCCGGAACAACTGGCCATGCATGGTCAGGAGTTGCTTGACGTTATCGTCCGATACCCCGATCACGTCTGGGTCTTCCTCCACGAGTTCCACGCCCTCACCGGTGAGTCCGCCGAACAGTTCAGACGGCGGCGACACGAATACGAGCGACGAATCGAGGACGTCATCGAAGAGGGCAGCACATCCGGCCACTTTCGACAGGTCGACTACCGGGTCACGGCGCGTGCATGGCTGGGCATGCACAACTACACCTACCTGTGGCTGAAGGCGGACGGGCGCCTCTCGGCGGAGCAGATCGCAACCGCATTCGCAGACATCTTCGTGCGGGGTCTTACCGGCCCGTAGACGCTCTTGTACCCGACACTCAACTACCGTGGGCCTCCAGTCGACGAGAGGACACGGCGCGGTGGCTCGAACAACGGACAAGACGTATGACCTCGGCACCGGCAACCTGCGACTGGAGCAAGACGGCGCGCTCGCCTGGTGTGTCATCGACCGGCCCCACGCCAGGAATGCCCTGACCCCGGCCATGTACTACGGGATCAAGCGAGCCGTGCACCTGGTCAACTCCGAACCCGAGCTCGCCGCCCTCATCATCACCGGGACCGGTGACGTGTTCGCGCCGGGCGGCGACCTGGGCGGCCGCACCGAGGACCATGAATCGCCGGTGGGCGGCCTCGGCTCCGATATTCTCCCGTTCCTGGCCATCCGGGACAGCCCGGCGCCGGTCATCGCCGCCGTCAACGGAATCTGCCAGGCCGGGGGGCTCCTGATCGCCATGATGGCCGACATCGCGGTGGTCAGCGAACGCTCCACCTTCCGTGTCCCCGAGCTCTTGAGGGGCATACCCGACGCCACCTACGCCGCCGCCCTCCCTGTCCATGTGGGGATGGCCGTGGCCCGGGACCTCTTGCTCTCCGCCCGGAGCTTCGACGCCGCCGAGGCTCAGCGCATCGGCCTGCTATCCCGGGTCGTGGCCCATGACGACCTCCGGGGCGCAGCGGTGGAGGCGGCCACCCAGGTCCTGCGGACAGCCCCTTCGGCCCGCGTCCACGTCAAGCGGATGCTGAACGAGCGCTACGGTCCAATCGACTACCAGACCATGTTCTGGGCCCTCGAGCACTCGCCCGAACCGCGTGAGGGCATGAGCGCCTTCATGGAGAAACGATTGCCGGAGTGGGTACCCGACGAGGCATGAACCGACGAGTGCTCGGCCCCTTCCAACCGTTGGCTCAACGCTCAGGACATGAGCCCCTGGTACTCGTTCCCGACCACTTCCGCCATCGCCTTGAATAGCTTGGGTCGTCCACCGGGATTGAGGAGGTACTTGATCGGCTTGCCGGGAACGTTGGAGCCGAAGAAGTAGCTGGCCTCGGTAAAGGTGGCCTTCGCCCCGTAGGTGTCGACCATGGTGGTCCACTCTTCTTCGGCGGCGGCGGGAGCTTCGATGGTGCTGTACCCGTGTTGGCGCGCATAGACGAGCGCGTCGAGGATGAAGTCCGCTTGGTCGCCGGAATAGCGCGGGTTGTTGCCGGTGGCACCGTGGGGACCGCCGGGGAAGAAGAGGTTCGGGAAGCCATGGGTCATGAGGCCCAGGAAAGTCGACGGACCATCGGCCCAATACTCCTCGAGGGGAAGACCGCCCCGTCCACGGATCCCCATGCGGTTCAGCGCACCGGTGCCGAAGTCGAATCCGGTCGCCCAGGCGATGACGTCGAACTCCCGCAACCCGTCGGCCGTCTCGATCCCCGTCTCGGTCACCCTCTCGATCGGGGTCTCGGAGAGATCGACCAGCGACACATGGGGAAGGTTGTAGGCCTCGTAGTAGCCGGTCACGAACGGCGGCCGTTTCCCGGCGTAGCCATGATCCTTGGGAATCAGCTTGTCGGCAGTCTCGGGGTCCTTAACGATGCTTCGGATCTTCTCGGCGATGAACTCGCACCACTCCGCGTTGGCATCCTTGTTCATCAGCATGTCTGTGTAGTTGCTGATCATCTTGGCGAAACCAAGGCTGTTCCATATCGTCTCGTAGAACGCCCACCGCTCCTCTCTCGAGTCGTCAAAGGTCGCCCGATCGTGCGGGCTGTGGAGGAACCCGCTCTGCGAGGTGTTCAGCGTGTCCCGCATCGTCTCGAAATTGGCCTTGAGTTGAGCCTGCTCGTCCGGCGTGATCGGCGAGTTGTTCAACGGTGTGCACCAGTTGGGCGTGCGTTGGTACACGGTCAACGAGGCAACCTCCGCCACGATTGCCGGGATCAACTGCACCCCGCTCGCACCGGTGCCGACCACGGCGACGCGCTTGGCTGCGAAGTCAATCGGCGTCGGCGGCCAGAGCCCCGTATGGTGCGACTCTCCCCGAAAGTTCTCGCGCCCGGGCACGTTCGGGAAGTTGGGCACCGACAGGATGCCGGTGGCGGCGATGAGGTAGTGCGACCGGAGCTCGGTGCCGTCGCTCGCCCCCACCGTCCATGTCCCCGAGGACTCGTCGTACACGGCCGAGGTGACCCTGGTACCGAGCTGTATGTGGTGGCGGAGGTCGAACCGGTCGACCACGTAGTTGAGGTAGCGCTCGATCTCCGGTTGCGACGAGAAGTGCTCCTGCCACTCCCACTCGTGGAACAGTTCCTTCGAGAACAAGTAGGCGTAGGTGTAGCTCTCCGAGTCGAATCGGGCTTGTGGGTAGCGGTTCCAGTACCACGTGCCCCCCACGCCGCCTCCCGCCTCGATCAACCGGGCCGAGAACCCCGCTTCGCGGGCGCGATAGAGCTGGTA
>DASXMT010000358.1:0-13866 GCA_036495505.1 Acidimicrobiales bacterium
CGTTGTCGAACTGATACGCGAATAGTGAATTGCAAAAGCTCGGACACGGGGCGGCGGCGGCGGTCGAGCCCAAATCAGGCATGTCACAGGCAATGGCGGAGCTAACTCCCACGAAGCCATTCGGTTCTCCGGATTGAGCGAGCACAGCGCAATTCGTCGCGTCCTCCGATACCAGTGGTGCGAGGGCGGCCAGGGCCGCAGGTGGTACCAACGAACCCATTCCTCGAGAGGCGTCGGCTGAGGTTCGTCTGCATCCTTCGCGCCGCAGTTCCAGGGGCCACGAAGCGGACGGTGTATGTTGACGTCACCATCCGGCGAAGGGGACGATCACGATGAGTGATGCAACACCCGGACAGCTAGTGCCGGAACCGGTACCCATCCGCGAAGGGCAACATCGGCACCGGGTTAGCGAGCCCGCCGTTTCACTGGCTGCACGCACCCTTTGGTGCAACGAGCCGGCCGCGCTGAGGGCGATCGAGCGGCAGCATTCTCATGCACCTGCGGTTCCGCTGGTTCCGAATACTCCGAGTAACGGCGGCCGGATTGCCGAAACACATTGGTTCGGTCTATTCGGCCATGAAGTCAGTCGGTGATCGTCCATGTGCTGATCCTGTGGGGCGTGTTCGGCGCAGCCGCCGCGCTGGCTGTGGTTTTGTACAGAAGACGAAGGACGGCTGAGGCGCCGGAATACCAGTCTGCATTGACCTTTGTCGGGTCGTCCTATGGACTGTTGTTGGGCCTGTTGGTGGTCTTCGCCGTGGGCCACTTCAACGATGTCCAGACCGGGTCTCAGCAGGAGGCGAGTTCGCTCGTCTCGCTCTATGACACAGTGGGCGTCTACCCGACCCAAACGAGCGATCACGTCCGGCACGACCTAGTCTGCTACATGCGTTCGATCGTCCAGGACGAGTGGCCGTCGATGGCGCGAGGGAGCGATCAGGAGGCGCCGCGTACGCTCGGGTTCGGTGACCAACTTCGCGCAGACCTTCGCTCTCTTCCGGACAGCAATCCGGCACAGGGGTCCGCCTATGGGCGCTCCGCCACGCTCATCAGCGACGCAAGCACATCCCGGCAACGACTGCTCTTCTACACCGAGCCGCGTATCCCCACTGCCTTGTGGGTCGTGATCTACGTTGGCGCCTTTCTCGTGTCCCTCCTCCTCGCCGGCCACTACGCGACGCGCCCAGTCGGCCGGATCTCGGCGGTTGCGACCGTGGCTGTCCTCATGACCGTTGTTGTAGGAGTCTTAGCGATGCTCGATCAGCCGTATGGCCTAGGTGTGCACGCTCAGCCCGACCAGATGCGCCAAGCGATCAACCTCGTGCTGGTAGGCGAGAAGAGCCCGGTAGTGCTAGCGGCCTGCCGGTGAGGGGTAGGAAATCACAGGTTCGGCTTTCAGCCACGCTGCCAAAGGGAGAGAACCGTTTGCCGCCAGATCACTATTCCGAGGCTTCGGCACGACGCTGCGCCCTGCGCCGGTGTACGCCGACCAACCGGGGTCACGCACCTAAGACCCACGCATGCGGACGCGCCAGCTCCGCAGCTTCTGGTGGTCCCCACGAACCCTGTGCATACGGAACCGGTTCTGGCTTGTCCCGGACGATGCCGTCGGCCACGGTCCATACGTGCTCTAGTCCGTCGGGCCGAGTGAAGAGCGAGCGGTCACCAGTGAGAACATCATGGAGGAGGATTGAGTACGCCGGGAGTTCCGGCCCGTTGCTCGCCGAGCCCAAGGGCAGCGTGGTTGTGCCCACCCCAAGGGTCATCTCGGGCCCCGGTTGCTTGATGACGAGTCGCAGATCGATCTCCCCATCCCCGGACAGCTCGAAACCCAGGACGCTTCCGCCGCCTGGTTGACCCGGTAGCCCGGGAACTGCGTCCTTGAAGACCACGCTGACTCTTTGTCGGCTCTCGACGAGGCACTTGCCGGTACGTAGGAGGAAGGGCACTCCCCTCCACCGTTCGTTGTCGATCCACATTCGGGCGGCGACGTACGTCTCGGTGCGCGAATCGGCAGGGACACCGCGGGTATCCCGGTACCCGTCGTACTGCCCCAGCACCACGTCTGAGGCACTCAAGGGTCGAAAGCTGCCGATGACCGTCTCGCGTGCCTCGGCCAGGCAATCGGGTTCGAGGCAGTGTGGTGGCTCCATCGCGAGCTCGCCGGCAACCTGGAACAGGTGGGTGACCAGCATGTCGAGAATCGCCCCGGTGGCGTCATAGAAGTCCGCTCGCATGGCGACGTCGAGAGTCTCTGGTACATCGATCTGCACGCTGTCGATATGAGAGCTGTTCCACGCACCGGCAAAGAGGCCGTTGGCGAAGCGCAATACGTGAATGTCCTGCGTAGCCTCCTTTCCGAGAAAGTGGTCGATCCGATAAATCTGCGATTCTTCGAACGTCTCATGAGCGATTCTGTCGAGCTCGCGAAACGACTCGAGAGAGGTCCCGAACGGCTTCTCGTACACGACCCGGGAGCCGGCAGCGAGACCGTGCGCGCCAATCGCCTCGGTCAAGGGTCCGAAAGCGGACGGCGGTACCGCCATGTAGTGAATCAGCTGGGGGCTACCGCCCATCTCCGCTTTTGCCTTTGCGACCACATCGAGGAGCCTTCCGGGGTCGTCCGCTCGGAATCCGCCTCCGGCAAAGAGGAACCGACTGCGGACCGCGTCCCATGGACCCTCAGAGGGCCGTGGTCCGAACTCTTCCAGAGATTTTCGTACTTCTTCCTGGAACTCGTCATCGGTGATCTCACCGCGACCGTCACCAATCAACCGCCAGTCGTCGGGAAGAAGACCGGCTATGGCCAAGCGGTAAAAGGCGGGCAGTACCAGCCGACCAGCCAGGTCCCCCGTCCCTCCGTACAGGACAAAGATCGTCGACGCTGGTGCGGTTCCGGTGTTTGCCATGGCCTCGTTGCCCTTCAGGTGGGGAGGGAACATTGACTGCTGACACATCATCCCCCGGGTCAGACCCCGATTGTCAACCCTCTGCCAAAGGTGCGAAGTGCCTCGACGAGTCTCAAGGCGACCCGCACTCCGAACTGGGAGAACGTCCATTGGCGTGGCCTAGGTCATCCCCAGGGCGTTCCACTGCACGATGCAACATCGATGACGTGCCGCAATGGCGCAGTACGCTCCATTCCGCACCGGGAAAAAGCCTCGAAATTCCCCCCCCGGTCGCTCCCCGCGGAGAGAAGGGAGATGTCATGGACCCGGACAGCGAGAAGAGGGCCGCACTCGAGGAACACTGGCAGGCATCTGAGCGGGGAGATACCGAAGTCGAGCATGCCATCTACAGTGCGGACGGCATTCTCGACTATCCGCAGTCAGGTGAACGGTTCCGAGGCCGCGACAAGATTTCGGCGCAACGCACCTCACATCCAGCCAATCGACACTTCACCGTCCTCCGGATCGTCGGCAGCGGGGACCTTTGGGTGAGCGAGTGCATCATCACGTACGACGGGGCGCCCACCTATTCCGTGAGCATCATGGAGTTCGCCGACGGGTCTGTGGTCCATGAGACGCAGTACTTCGCAGACCCCTTCGGTGAACCTGCATGGCGGGCGGCACTCGCAGAGCCAATGCCGGGCAGGGACATCACCAGAGCCTGACCGGTGTGGCTACATCTCCCACCACGGCAGAGCTACAGGCCACCACGCTTGATCCCGATGGTCCCGCCCTCGGTAAACCGGATCGGCGGATCGAGGGTATCGACGAGAAATATCTCTCGATCCCCGCGATCCCAGGCCTCGCGAAGCCCTGGTGCGCCCAAATCAAAATCGGGACGGACCTTCTGTAGAAGCGCGCGTAGATCGACGTGCAGCTCGTTCATGGTCGGTCGGCCCCAGTACCAGTAGCCGTTGTAGATGCTAAAGATCCGGAGTCCCGGCTCCAAAACGAAGGTGTGAGGAATCATGGGATTGTGAGGATCCGTGAACTCCTCGATGTCCAGGTCGTGTTGCACGGTTCTCTCGGGGTCGCCCAGAAAAGGCCACGGGGCGCCCAGCGAGTCTCGGAACTCGTTGAGGTTGAGCGGGTTGTCCGTGCAGACAACGACCAACCGGGTGTATGCGACGCGGAACTCCGGGTAACTATCCACGAGGTTCCTGAGAAAACGATGCTCTTTGGGATCGTACGATCCTCGGGACAGATGGAGGACCATCGGGTTGCCGCCCTGGAGCTCAGAGAGTCTCCGAAGGACCCCAGCCTGGTCCTCGAGCTGGTAGTCAGGAAAGGTGGCTCCAACAACGATGTCATTTCGCAACCTATTTCCCTCCTCAATCCATTGGCCCCTCGCGGGGGTCGGCCTGTATTCACCGGATACTGGGTTGACACTGCAGATCTGGGTTCAATCTCACTGCGTTTCGGAAGAGCCGATGTCGATCAGAATCGATACTCAGCCGCCGCCTGCGGGATGTTCTGGAGCAATGAGGACCGGGTGTCGGGTATGCGACGCCAGCTTGTGGGAGACGCTGCCAAGCAGGGTGCTACCGAGAACGCCCCGACCCCGTTGGCCGCATACGATCAAGCGTGGCGAGAGGTCGTCCGCTGTCTCCAAGATGGCCTTGGGAATGCCTTCGAAGGACTCCTTGATCATTGCTGAGGCCTCGTAGCCGTGCTCTCTCGCCCGTGCCGCTCCCTCTTCCGCCACTGATCTTGCATAGGACTCTTCGTCGGCGTCCACGTCCGCACCGCCCGTCAAAGTGCCCGCTGCGAAGGCGCCGGCAAGAGCCAGGCGCGTCGCGATGGTTTCCCAAACCGTGAGCACGACTGCGTCGATCGGTGGGTTGATCAGATCCGCCGCCGCTCTTAGAGCTCCTCGCGATCCGTCAGACCCGTCGAAGCAGAACAGTACGGGACCATTTTCGCCTCCGGTCATGGCACGTTTCCCTTTCTCTTTGTGAGGTCTCGGATGCTACCGAGGCCGGCAACCCGACCCGTCGTCACAGGCCTCTAAGCTCGCCTACTCGCCGATTCCATAAAGAAAGTCATCCAGTGTTCTCCAGCCGACCTCAGTAATCCGCCCCCCGCCGGGGTGGCAGGCCACGACTACAGCTACCCTGTCCGGGTCGCGGCCCAACACTGCAGTCCACTCGCTGTGGTCACGCCGGTTGACGAGGAGTTTCCGAGAGTCCAAATCGCTCGCGATCCGCTCCAGTTGATCGGGTGAGTCGATCTCCAACATGAAGGCGCGCAGACCGACATGGCGAGCACCTCCGAGAGGACTGCTCCCAAACTCTCGCAACACGATGACCTGAGGATGGTCGCTCCCCGGAGCGCTGACGGCAGCCAATTGCTCCTGTTGGGACAGCAGCGTAAAACCAAGGACCTCACGATAGAAGTCAATCGACCGGTTGAGGTCACCCACGTTGATCACGACACCCTGAAAATTCACCCTTGCTCCAAGCCTTCAATAGAGCGGAGGCACCATGCGAAGCCCCCGTACACCCAAGCTGCACCTTCCATCCAGAGTTGCCGAGATCTGCTGGTTCACGAGTCAACCGTATGTTAGGGACGTGCGTCAACGCAGCACGTCCCTGACGTTCTACGACCTGCTGGGCCATCCAACAGGGGTCTTCCTTCTCGCAACTCTGAGGCAGCGCTGTCGTATGGGCGGCGCGGCTCTCTTCCAGCGTCAGCGGGACCTGGCGGCACTGGCCTTCTGCCGATCCCGGAGGACTTCCTTCACTTGTTCCGGGGGTCGTCGGTCGGGTCGAGATATTCAAGACCGAGCGGCCCGATGGCCGACACCTGGGTGACGTAAGCGCCGGATCTTGCCCAGTGGAAATGAGGGGTGCCGCCGGGGAGCACGATGACGGCGCCTGGCGGGTACGCCTGCAGTTGTTCGGCGTCAAACCGGCTCCCCAGCCCGATGTAGAAGACACCGGATATGACCGTGTAGACGCGGTCCTCCGGATGCTCGTGCGGCATCAGCTTGACGCCCGAGGGCACCATGACCCTGATGACGTACGGCCCCGGTTCGGAAGGCTCGCCGACGACGATTGCCAGGCGCGCCGACGGCGGGAACGCCGGGAACGGCTTCCAGTCGATGTCCTCGGGTAGGACCGACCTGAAGATGGCCTGGTCTGGTTGGTGGATCCCCATCGTTGATGGACCTCCCGACTCGGCAAGAGAGTGACCCAACGCAGCTACAGCTCGAAGTGGGTCTTTTGCAGCATACTTGGGCCTCACACTGTCGGGGTCAGGAAGGATCCCTACCGAACTACAGCGTACGGATGTACGGGCGAAGGAACCCACATGAGCACGACCCCCATAGCCGACTATGCGCTCCTTTCCGATCGGCACAGCGCTGCGCTGATGAGCCGGGACGGGTCGATCGACTGGTTGTGCTTCCCACGCTTCGACAGCCCGTCGATCTTCGGTCGCCTGCTCGGTGACCAAGCGGGGCACTGGTCGATCCGGGCCACCAATGCCGCAGAAGTGACTCGCCGCTACCTGGACCGCACCATGGTGTTGGAGACGACCTTCCGCACGCCGATGGGTACGGTGGCCATCACCGACGCCCTGGCGATGGGCGACGGCAACCGGGGGCATGAGCTCGGCAAGGGTGCGCCGCATCTTCTGCTGCGGCGTGCAACGTGCGTTGAAGGAGAAGTCGAGTTGACCCTCGAGTACGTCCCGCGCCCCGAATACGGGCTGGTCCATCCCCTGCTCAACGCAGTCGACGGTGGAGTTACCGCGTTCGGAGGCGCCGACGTGCTGGTCCTCTCTTCTCCTATGGCCCTGACCGTCGACCAGTCGGCGGTCTCAGGCCAGCTCCAGCTCCGCCGCGGCGAGAGCGCGGGCTTCGCCCTGCATCACAGGAAGCGGGCCGAGACGGGCTCAGCCCCCAAGGTCTGGAGTCAATCCGAGATATCCGCACGGCTCGAAGACACCGTGTCGGCGTGGAAGTCGTGGTCGGAGCTCCACCAGGCCTACGTGGGTCCGTGGCGAGACCTGGTACACCACAGCGGGCGGGTGCTCCAGTCGCTCTCCTTTGCACCCACCGGTGCGATCTGCGCGGCGGCGACCACGTCGCTGCCGGAGGCGGTGGGCGGCGCCCGAAACTGGGACTACCGCTACGCCTGGGTCCGGGACGCTTCCTTCACGATCCAGGCCCTCTGGGTGGCGGCCTGCCCTGACGAAGCAAACGAGTTCTTCGACTATGTGACCACCTCCGCGGCCGGCTCGCTCGACCGGGGAGGCGACCTACAGATCATGTTTGGCATCGGCGGTGAACGGGACCTGAGCGAGCGGGAGCTGCCGCACCTAGGGGGCTGGCGACGCTCTGTCCCCGTTCGGGTCGGCAACGGTGCCTGGGACCAGCGCCAGCTCGACGTCTATGGCGAATTGCTCGGCGCCGTGCACCGCCTCTCCGACCACGTCTTCGATAACGCCTCCCGACGGGTTGGGCCAATGGCCGCCCCTGACAAGTGGGGTGCGCCTCCCGATCTGGCACCAGCCACACGACACTTCTTCGTCCAACTGGCCGAGGCCGCCGCCCGGTGCTGGCAGGAAAAAGACCAAGGGATCTGGGAGGTTCGGGGCGAGCCCCGCGACTTCTTGTACTCCAAGCTGATGTGCTGGGTGGCCCTCGACCGGGCGGTGTCCTTGGCCGACCGCCTCGACGCCTCCAACCGAGTCGAGGGATGGAAGCAAACCCAGGCCCAGATCCGTGAGGCGATCCTGACCAGAGGCTGGAGCGACCGGGCCAACGCCTTCACCCAGTCCTTCGGCTCCGACGAGCTCGACGCCTCCAGTCTGATGCTGCCCTTGGTGGGGTTCATTCCCGCCGACGATTCCAGAGTGCTGGCCACGATCAACGCGACAGAAGAACGCCTTACTGATGATCGCGGACTCGTGTACCGCTACCGGTCCCACGACGGGCTCGAGGGCAAAGAAGGCGCGTTCCTACTGTGCACCTTCTGGCTGGCCCAAGCCCTGGCCAGCGCCGGAGAGACAGCGCGGGCCCGCACCGTCTTCGAACGAGCGGCGGCCTTCGTCAACGACGTCGGCCTGCTCGCTGAGGAGGTCGATCCCGTGGGCGGAGAGCTCTTGGGCAACTTCCCCCAAGCCTTCAGCCACATCGGGCTCGTCAACGCGGCCTGGGCCATTTCTCAGGCCGAACTCCAGCAGAAATCCTCGGCGTGAAGAGGACATCGACATCTGTCATTGGCCACCTGATCACATACTGGGGCCTGGACTTCGACGCCGAGCGGCGCGAAAGTTGAGCGGGGAGCGGCTCCCGTGGGCGGGGTAGTGGCTATCGGCCCCGACGGAGAGGAGCTGCGGTCGTGGACATGAAGCTCGAAGTAACGGTGCTGCCGGTGTCCGATGTCCCGGCCGAGGGCTTCACTCAATAAGAGGGTGACGACACGTATTCCGGGGCGGTGACCACGCGAAGAGTTGATACCCGCAGAGTCGGCCGCTGTCAGTCAACAGGAGGTAACCCGATTCCAATCACCTACGTTTCCGCCATCGATCTGGATCAGCCCAGCCCTGGGGCGAGCCGATGAGCGACTACGACGTCATCGTGTTGGGCGCCGGCTCGCCGGGCGAGCACTGCGCAGGCGAGTTGGCCGACGGTGGGCTGCGGGTCGCCGTCGTCGAACGCCAGCTGGTCGGCGGCGAGTGTTCGTACTGGGCGTGCATCCCCTCCAAGACGCTGCTGCGCCCCGGCGAGGCGGCCCAGGAGGCACGCGAAGCGGCGGCCAGCGCTGAGGTCGACGTCGAGGCGGCCCTGGCATATCGGGACTTCATGGTCTCGAACTACTCGGACGCCGGACAGGAGCACTGGCTGGCGGACAGGGGTATCGACCTGCTGCGCGGTACTGGCCGGCTGGCCGGTATGGGTGTGGTCGAAGTGGACGGTGTGCCCCACACCGCGGAACACATTGTCGTGGCCACCGGCTCGGATCCGGTCGTGCCACCGGTCCCGGGCCTGGCCGACATGGAGGGTCTCTGGACCAACCGCGAGGTGACCGGCATGAAGGCCGTGCCGCGGCGCCTGTTGATACTGGGTGGTGGTCCGGTCGGCGCCGAGATGGCCCAGGCCGTGCGCCGTCTGGGCGGCGAGGTAGCCCTGGTCGAGGCGACGGGACATGTGCTCGCCCGCGAGCCCGCGCCGCTGGGCGAGGCGCTGGGCGAGGTGCTGCGTGGCGATGGAGTCGAACTGATGCTGGGCGTCCAGGCGACGGCGGCCCGACGCGATGCCGAGGACTACATCCTGGTGCTCGATGACGGCAGCGAGGTGCGCGGCGACCACTTGCTCCTGGCCACGGGCCGGCGCCCCCGCGTGGAGGGGATCGGCCTCGACACAGTCGGCGTCCAAGCCGAAAAGCACGGCATCCCGGTCGACACCCACTTGCGGGTCAGCGACGGCCTGTGGGCCATCGGCGACGTCACCGGCGTGAGGCTGCTGACCCACGTAGGGAAGTACCAGGGCGAGGTCGTCGCCGCCAACATCCTGGGCGAACCCCGTCAGGCCAATTACGAGGCGATTCCCGACGTCGTGTACACGGACCCCCAAGCGGCGTCGGTGGGCGCCACAGAGGCCCCCTTTCGCGCCACCACCCCCCTCTCCGAGGTGGCCAAGACCGCTACGTACACCCACGCCTACGCACAATCGAACGGCTTCTTGACCCTCCTCAGCGACGGCGAGCTCTTGACTGGCGCCCACGCCTTGGGTCCCGAGGCCGGCGAGTGGCTGCAGCAAGCCACGCTGGCCATCCGGGCCAGGGTGCCAATAGAGGTGCTGCGGGACACCATCCAGCCCTTCCCCACCTTCTCGGAGATTTACGTCGCCGCCCTCAAGGCGCTCCACAAGCAGATAGGGGCAGGTGCGCCTGCGAGCCCGGCTGGACGGTCATGAGGCCATGGGTGCGCCAGCCCGTTCCAGAGCCGGACATGGCCCCGTGATCTGCCGCCGAGACCATCGCTAGGAGGAGCCCGTGACTGCGATTTCGTCGTCAGCCATCGAGCGTCAACCCGAACTGGTCGGCCAAACCGTCGTGGTGATCGGCGGTAGCTCCGGCATCGGGCTCGAAACCGCTCGACGAGCACGCACCGAGGGAGCAGATGTCGTGCTCGCCGGTCGGGATCCGGCGCGTCTACAGAGAGCCGGGAACGAGGTCGACGCGCTCAGCACAGCGGCCTTTGACGCCACCGATCCGGATGACCTCGAGCGGTTCTTCCAGGACCTGCCGCAGCCAATCGACCACGTCATGGTCACGGCCGGCGGTCCCTACTACGCGGCCCTAGCCGACATGGACTTCGCGAAGGTGCGCGCTGAATTGGACGTGCATCTCATGTTGCCGCTCCAAGTTGCTCGCCAAGGCCTTACCAGGGTGCGCCCCGGAGGGGCGCTTGTGTTCATGACCGGCACCGGTGCCCGGCGACCGGGCGTCGGCCTCGAGATTGCTGGGATTCTCGCCGCTGGGCTCCCGGCCCTCACCGCCAACTTGGCGCTCGAACTGGCTCCGGTCCGAGTCAACCTGATCGCCGCCGGCTTCGTCGACACTCCTCTATCAGCGTCACTGCTCGGCGACGACCTCGAACAGCGGCGCAACCAGCTACGCGCCGAGCTCCCTATCCGGCGTGTCGTCGGACCTGCCGACGTCGCTGCCCTCGCCGTGCACCTCATGACCAACACGGCTCTGACGGGAGCGACCTACGACATCGACGGTGGCGAGCAGCTCGTCTCCGGAGCATGACCGAGGGAATTCCCCCCATGAACGAGGAAGACCGCAAGGTCGCCATCATCACAGGAGGTTCCCAAGGCATCGGCGCCGGCCTGGTGGCCGAGTACCGGCGGCGGGGCTGGGCGGTCGTGGCCACCTCCCGGACAATCAAGCCCGACGGGGACCCGGCTGTGCTCACTGTTGATGGGGATATTTCCGAAGCCGCCACCACCGACCGGATCATCAGCGGGGCACTCCGGCGCTTCGGCCGCATCGACACCCTCATCAACAATGCCGGGGTTTACATCTCCAAGCCGTTCACCGATTACACCGCCGACGACTATGCGGCGGTGATCGGAGTCAATCTCACCGGATTCTTCACGCTGACCCAGCTCGCCATTGGCGACATGCTGAAACGAGGAAGCGGCCACATCGTCAACATCTCCACCACTCTGGCCGACTACGCCAACTCGAGCGCGCCCTCCGTCTTGACCTCGCTCACCAAGGGTGGTCTCGCCTCAGCCACCAAGTCACTCGCCATCGAGTTCGCATCCCGCGGCATCCGGGTGAACGCTGTCTCGCCCGGCATCATCCAGACGCCGGTGCATCCGGCGGAGAGCTACGCCGATCTCGGCTCGCAGCTTCCCCCGGTTGGGCACGTGGGGCAGGTCAGCGACATCGTCGACGGCATCCTATTCCTGGAGGCGTCGTCGTTCATCACCGGCGAGGTCCTGCATATCGACGGCGGCCAGATCGCTGGCCACTGACGCTCCACCGGTGAATGGCCCGGTCGGTGGCCTTGCGCCGACTCCCGCGCTTCACGAAGGGTCGAAGGGTGCTTCGACGTCGTCATAGATGCGGACAGCAGCCAGAAGGCCGTCCGGGCTGCGCTCGTACACGCCGATTCCGGCCTGGGCCGGTAGGTCGTGGCTACCCCAACGGACGCAGTTGTATTCCAGTGCGCAGCGCACCCCGTCGTCGGTCACCATGCAGTTCTGGAGTCCGATGCCACCTCCTGCGCTGAAGCACGCGGTGAAGAACGACCGGAGCTCAGGTGTGCCTCGGTGGGTGTCATGGGGTCCGATGGACTCGCGCACATACCCATCCGCTGCAAAAGTGTCCACGATCGCTTCGGCGTCGCCCACCTCGAGGGCAGCCTGGTAGCGGCCGACCACATCGGCTGGGTGTGCCTCCCCGGTCCCGAGTATGGGAGGCCTGAGGTGGCGCTGTCCGTCGACCGGCCACTGGCTGCAATAGGTTCGGAACACCACTGACAGGTCGTCGGCGGATTCAGCAACGACCGCGACCGGCCAAGCAACTGTCGGCCCGTCACCGGCCAAGTGGGCCAGCAGTTCCACCACAGCTCGGCTGCCGACGACGGTGGAGGCCACGGTCTCAATACGGGCGTTGCGCTCGGCCAGAAAGGATTGATTCTGGCGGACGAATCGCCGCAGCTGCCTGTGGCCACGGATCTCGCCGGCGCGGGGGTCGTGGATCACCACCTCGCCAGGCCACACTGTCTCCAGGGCGTGCGTGTCACCCTTGTTCAGTGCGTCGAAGTACGCAGATACCGGATCAGCCAAACCTGCGGCACGGGTCTGGCTGCGGGCCAACTCGACGGCATTGACGAAGTCCGGAAACCACGGCATCTCAACCCCCATGGGCTCACCGCGCCGAAGTCGATGAGCTGACCTTCCCCCGTTGGCCGGACGCGCCCACTCCGGTGATGTGCCCGTGATCGTACTCGGTTCCCTTCTACACTTGGGCGCGTAGGCTAATCAGGAGAGGACCCCGAATGGCCGAAGCGAAGGACAAGACGGGCACGGACTGGGGGAAGGTCGCCAAATGGGCCAGCCGGGTTGGTGCAGTGGCTGGAATGGTCGGCTTGGTCGCCAGAGTAAAGAAGGGCCGGAAGGCCAAGCCGTCCGACTAAACCAGGGTCGACCGGTGGCCGGCGATCCGTGTTTAGGACATCAGTCACGACGCGACAGATTTCTCTCTGCAACCCGAAAACCGGCAATCGCTTACCTCAGGGGACAGTGGCAAGCAACTCACCCCGTTTGGGTGTTCCGGTAACCGGGAATTCGGCGCTGAGGCGAAGGGCTTCCGAACTCGCTGACGTGCTCACCCCATACTTCTCGCTGGTCGCATGGGGCACGGTTGTCCCGAAGGACCCGCTATTACGGAGCCTCATGGTGACCCATGACGCATCGTGTCGGACATCCATTCCGGTGCCACGTCCGGTGGCCGGCGATCGAACCTTCGGGGGGTCACAACTTCATACGGGTGATCAGCAACTCTCCGGGTTACCCTGGGGAGGTTCCGGAGACGTTGCCGGGCAGGATTCCCGGCCCTGACCAAGGAGAAGGTCTTGAGCCGACCTCGCGCGCTGGTGCTGACTGGAAGTCTCGGTATGGGACACCACGTAGTCACAGAGGTGGTCGCCGACAGTCTGGGCCAGATGGGCTGGTCCACCGGCGTCTTCGACTGCATGTCGATGCTCGGTCGCCTCAGCGGGAAAACCGGGGACTGGGTCTTCCGCAGGATCACCGCCACCCCGACCCTTTACGACGGCGTCCACTTCTCGCACTTCCGCACAGGCAGCCGGCTGGCCGAGTTGGTGGACTGGGGGGCCACCAACCGGTTGGTCCCGGCCCTGGCCGAACACCTCGCCGCCGAGCCGACCGATCTGCTTGTCTCCACCTTCGCCACCGGTGCGTCGGCCATCGCCAAACTCGCGTCATCTGGCGGCGTGGACGGTCCCCCAGCCACCGTGGCCTTGTGTACCGATGTCTGCATGCACAGTCTCTGGGTCCGCGACGGCATCAATCTCTTCTTGGTCACCTCTGAGGCGGCGGCCGCCTCGGTGCGCCGTTTCGTGCCCCGTGCCCCGATCGCCATCGTCCCCGCCCCGGTGCGCCCAGAGTTCCATCAGGCCCCGACCCAGGCCGAGGCGCGCGCCGCCCTCGGAATCGAGGGTGAGGCTCGGTGCGCTCTGGTGATGGGGGGCGGTTGGGGTCTTGGCCCCCTGGCTGAGACGGCTGAGGCCCTGGCCGAACAAGGGGTCGTCGTCCCGGTGGTCGCCGGGCACAACGTGCAGTTGGGCATGGCCCTCGACCAGGTGGCCCGCCGCCAGCCCCGGGTGTTGCCCTTCCGGTTCACCGATCAGATCCCGACACTCATGG
>DASXMT010000359.1:0-8592 GCA_036495505.1 Acidimicrobiales bacterium
CCCAGGAAATCGAGTTCAGACGAACGTTGTAACTGGTACCGCACCCCAGTGGTAACCCGCAGCCGCAGATCCTCTGTCTGGCCACCTTCACCCGTTTCAGCCACCACGCCACCGGTCACTACTCAAACGCGACAACCGGGAGCCCGATGTGGCTCCCGGTTCTGACCCACATTCAGCTTGGGGCAATAACGATGTATCGCCTGGGTTCTTCACCCTCGGAGCGAGTCTCGACACCCTCGATCTCGTTCACGGCGTCGTGGACGACCTTGCGGTCGGGTGCGGACATGGGCTCCAATGCGCGCTCTTGGCCGCTTTCTTTCACCTCGTCAACGATGCCCTGGGTGAACCGACGCAGAGCGGCTGATCGCTTCTCACGGTATCCACCGACGTCGACCAGAATCCGATCCGTACGACTGACCGACTGGCGCTGCACGTAGGTGCGGGTGAGATCCTGCAAGGCAGTCAACGTCGCCCCTCGAGGACCGACCAGTATGCCGAGATCATTTCCGGTGGCGGTAACCTCGACCGTCTCGTCGTCAATCTGTCGGAATCCAACGTCAGCAGAGAGTCCGAACTCGCGGATGAGGCCAGCGATGAACTCTTGTCCGGTCTCACCCTGCTGCTCCAGTGTCAGTGTCTCTTCCATGGCATCCTCACTCTCAGCCGGCATGCGACCAGCACCGTTCGACGGGGCACCACGGCCGAGTCGTTGTTCTCTATTGCTGTCTCCGTGGCCGTCGGCCGCGTCTTTGTTACCGGCGTTACCAGCTGTCAGCGACCTGCCGCCTCCCGGCGCATCTTGTCGACCGCCAGCCTCTGGGCGCTGGCGTCTGCGGTTACGAGATCCACCCGAGCCCGAGGAGATTTGTGCGCCAGACCCTGATTCAGCGTTGGAGCGGGCCGACTGCTGCGCCGACTCCACCTTCCGCCCATTCGAATCGCCATTTCCGTTTCGATCAGCGTTCTGCTTTCCCCCGCGGCCTCCACCGGAAGGGCGATCACTGCCATCTCGTCTGCGTTCTGGTCGCTGCCTCCGCCCTCGCTTTGGTGGTGGTGAAACCGGCCGTACCCGAGCTTGCACCCGAGCCTCGCCTCGCATTCGTCCAAAGAGCCCCGCCTTGGGCTCGCTGAGCACGACGAATTCCGCATCGTCCTCGGCCACGCCCAAGAGATCGAGGACTGCTTCCTTCGCCTCGACCAGTGACTTCCCGCTGGCTTCCACCCAATCCACTTGCTACCGAGCCTTTCTGTTTCGTTTTGACTTTGACCGCGGATGAGCAGTGGGTGCATCGGATCCATTGTCGTTGCTATCCCCGTTGCTCGTCGGCCCGTTCCCCGACGACTTGGCCGTGCTCCGCGGATTCCCCGGTCGACTTCTGCCCGTTCCATTGGTTGGCTTTGTTCCGTTGGGGGGCTTTGTTCCGCTTCCCGCTCCGGTTCCCGACCGATTCAAGCCCGTCCGTGCACCGGTTGGCCTGCCCGAAGTCCCCTTCGCCGCGCCGGGAGCCGGCTTGGCCCCAGCGGGCCTGGCCGGTCTGGCACCAGCCGGCCTTGCACCAGCAGGGCGCCCGGACCCGTTCCCGGTCGACGGGGATCCGCCGCTCTTGGGCCGCGGACGACTTCCAGTCCCACCAGAACCTGAACTCGGTCGTTGACCTGATCCGCTTCCTGACCCCGTCTTCGGTCGTGTCGGACGGTCGCGCGTGGCTGCCCCTGACTTCTGCCCGGTCGCGGCTGGTTTAGGCGGGCGCGCCGGGTTCTCCTTCTCTTCAGCCCGCGCCGGCGGGCCGCCGACAATGCCGCGCCGGAACAGTACCTCTTGGGTTCCAATGCGGATGGCGCTCGAAACAATAAAATAGACGTTGACTGCCGCGGGAATATTGAGGTAAATAAGCCCGAATACAATCGGCATATACTTCTGCAGCATTGCCGCTTGTGGGTTAGCCGATGCTGCCGGGTTCCGCTTGCTAAGCCGGCTCATTTGTAGGTACTGCAGTGCGATCGATGCCAGTACCAGGAACAGATACGGAAGGGCGGCCCACACCGAGCTGTGACTCGAGAAGGGGAGCAGCTTCTTGGCAAAGTCCATGCCGAATGACTCGAGCGCACCGTGTCCAGCGATGATGTCGTGGTACATCGCCGTGTTGTGAGGGATGTACCGCGGTTGGGCCACCGTGTGCCCGTGAATTTGTACGGTATTGGTGATTCCCCTGATCACGTCGTAGAGGACCAGGAACGCCGGCAACTGCAACAGCATGGGAAGGCAACCCGAAGCCGGGTTGACCTTGTGCTCTTTGTAGAGCTTCATCATTTCTTCGTTGAGCTGGGCGCGATTCTCTGCGCCCTTGTACTTCTGTTGCAGCTTCTTCATCTCCGGCCCGAGAGCCTGCATCGCTGCCATTGACTTGGTGCTCTTCACCGTCAATGGCGTGAGAATGGCCATGATGACGATGGTCAACAGTGCAATAGAGACCGGATAATTGGGGATGATTGAGTAGAAGAACGCCAGAATAGAGGCAACAAAATCAAGCAGTGGCTGGAAGATCTTGCCGATGGGCTTGGTTATATTGTCGAGGACTCCCAGGCTGAAGATCAGGGACTGCATGCCGGGCTCCGATCGGGAACGGGGTCGACACCATGACCGCCCCAGGGATGGCAACGCATCAGGCGGCGTACCGCCAAGATCGTGCCTCGACCGGCACCGTGGACCCGAATGGCCTCATCGGCGTAGGCCGAACACGTTGGGAGGTAGCGGCACCCGGTCGGTCGCCCCACCCGGTACTGCTGATAGACACCGATCGCTGAGAGGGCAACCCGGGCCGGGACTCCCAGCGACCGTCCCTCGTTCTCAGGCGTGACCGCGCTCTGCTCGACGACCGTCGTACGAGCGCGACTCACCGCCCACCCGCCGTGTCTCCCGTGACCGCTCCGGCGCCTGTATCGCCGATCGCTGCCCGCAGGGCTTGGATCATCAACTTCCTCAATTCACTAAACCGGAGCCCGGCAGCCCCGGGACCCGCACTCACCAGATACGCCCCGGCCGGCAGCTCTCCTGCCTCGACGAACAGCCCACGCAACTGGCGCCTGAGACGATTCCTGACCACCGCGTTCCCGACCTTTCGGCTGATCGCGAAGGCCAATTGTGGCCTTGACCAGCAAGGTTGTTCTAGGTACGTGACGGAGACCGAACCGGCCCTCCCTCGCCTGCCTGACCGTCGAAGGGCAGAGAACGTCTGCCTCGAACGGATCCGATCGATCCGGGTGCTGGGCACCGGGATCCTCGTCTCCACGGAGATCACGCAGAGAGGCGATGACGCCCCTTCAGTCGGCGCGACCGAATGACGGCGCGACCGGCCCGAGTCGACATCCGTTTCCGGAAGCCGTGGGTCTTGGCGCGCTTGCGCACGTTCGGTTGGTACGTTCGTTTCACAATTCACATCCTTCCTCGCCCTGAACCGGGGGACGGGCACCGTCCACAACGGCAGGGGGCCTTGTCGTGACGACAAGGCAGTCAGGACCCATGGTAGGCGCGATCAGGGGTGTTCCTCTAGTCGTGTTCGGCTCAACGCCCCCGATGGGCACGGTGTACCGTTCCGAACACGGTTTAGCGCACCAACGAGTCAGGGGAGCCCGGGATCCGTCGGCCGCTTGCAACAACCCCAAACGAACAGAACCCTGAGGCATTTCTCACCATGATGGCGGGTCAGACAGAGCCGGGACAAGGTAATCCACAACTGTGGATTTCCTTGTGGACTCACCCGGGTGGCAACGGGCGGAGGCCCACGTGAACGACACCGAGCGGTTGTGGATTTTGTGCTCAGAGGCTCTACGGGAACAGGTCTCGGACTCCATCTGGCAGGCCTACCTGTCCGGGATCACCCCCTTGTCCATCGACGCCGAGCAGCTGGTGCTCGGCGTGCCAAACACCTTGATCCGCGACCGGGTCGAGTCCCGTTTTCTCGGACTCATCCAGGACACCGTGGTGGGAACGGTGGGTACGTCCCTGGCGGTCCGTCTCGAAGTCGTTGCTCCCATCGCCCACGACCCCACCACCGACGACGAGAGCGATTTCGACTCCGGGCGTTCGAACGCGCCGGCCGGCGCCAGCGGGTTGGGAGAGTCCGAGGGGTCCCAGAGCACACCCAACTCCGGGCGAGCGGGCAGCCGCAACAACCGCTACGAGACCCCGCTCCTCGATTCCCGGTACACGTTCGAGACCTTTGTCATCGCATCGTCCAATCGGTTCGCCCACGCCGCCGCCCAATCGGTTGCCGAAGCACCCGCCCGCTCGTACAACCCCCTCTTCATTTACGGCGACGCCGGGTTGGGCAAGACCCACCTGCTCCACGCCATCGGCAATTACGTGACGGAGAACTTCAACGGGCGCCACGTGCGCTACGTCTCCACCGAGACCTTCATGAACGAATTCGTGGACGCCATCAGGACAAATGCGACCACGGCCTTCAAACGACGCTACCGGGAGTGCGACGTTTTGTTGATCGATGACGTCCAGTTCATGGAAGGTAAGGAATCGCTTCAAGAGGAGTTCTTCCACACGTTCAACTCCCTCTACGGCGCATCGAAGCAGATCGTGTTGACCTCGGACAGGCCCCCCAAGGCCATCGCCACCCTCGAAGACCGGCTGCGCAGCCGCTTCCTGTCCGGGCTGATCACCGAGGTTCAGCCGCCAGAGCTCGAGACCCGGCTGGCCATCTTGCAGTCGAAAGCAGAGCGGGAGCAGGTCGATGTGCCCTATGAGGTGCTGGAATTCATCGCCACCCATGTCAAGGACAACATCCGAGAGCTCGAGGGGGCCCTCATCCGGGTGACCGCCTACGCCAGCCTCAACCGCCATCCACTGAGTCGTGATCTGGCTGAGCACGTCCTCTCGGACATCGTGTCTGCCGATCAACCCCGCAGCATCACCCCCCAGATGATCCTCGACGCCACCTCGGAGACCTTCGGGTTCACCATCGACGAGATCAAGGGCCCCAATCGCCGCCGCCCCCTGGTCACCGCTCGCCAAATCGGCATGTACGTGTTCAGGGATCTCACCGATTTCAGCTATCCGGCGATCGCCCGCGAGTTCGGGGGCCGAGACCACACGACGGTCATGCACGCGGTGGAGAAGATCGGCAACCTCATGAAGGAGCGCCATCAGATCTACAACCAGGTGACCGAGCTTATCCTTCGCATCAAGAACGCCGCACGATGAACCGAGCCCATCGAGCTCTATCCAGAGGCTGTGGGTCTCCTGTGGACAAGGCCCTCATCCCTTGTGACAAGTCTGTGGACCTACATGAACTTTTCCCTAACACATCACCCGGGGCACATCAGATCCGTGCCTCGGCGGGGAAACGGGGGATAGCGCGGGGATGGCCAAACCTCTCCTACGCTGCACCGATTCCACTTCATCCACAATCCACAGCCCTTATTACTGTCACTAGTCAATTTAAGAACATAAAAGAAGAACAACCAGAAAGGACGCTCTGGTGAAGTTTCGCTGCGAACGCGACTCCCTCGTGGAGGTGCTGACCACCGCGGGCCGAGCCGTCAGCTCTCGCTCCACGACCACCATGGCCCTCGGTGGCATCCGTATGGAGAGCCAGGGAAATCGATTGGCCGTGGTGGGCACGGACCTGGATCTGACCGTGTACGTGTCGACGGAGGCAATCGGGATCGCCGACGGAGTGTGCGTCGCCCCAGCCAAGCTGTTGGCCGACATCGTGCGGTCCTTGGAACCAGGAGCCGTCACCATCGAGTCGGCGGACGACAAGGTGGAGATCGCTGCGGCCCGGTCACGGTTCAGCCTTCGGACCTTTCCCGTCGATGACTTTCCCGTGTTACCTGAACCTCCCGAGCCGATGACCTCGCTTCCGGCCGCGGGGCTGGTCGATGCCCTTCGTCAGGTGGTTCGAGCGGCGTCCAATGATGACGCCCGACCCCTGCTCACAGGTGTGCTGGTGGCCGCGGAAGGGAACGGGATCCGGCTGGTGGCCACGGACTCGTACCGGTTGGCCCTGCGGGATCTCGCCGGGAACGACGCCAAGCTCGACGCGGCCCAGATCCTCGTCCCCGCTCGAGCCCTGGTCGAGCTGCAGCGGCTCTCCGCTCTCGGCTCGCTGGCCAAAGAAGGTCCGGCCACCGGCGACGGCGAGGGTGGCCAACTTCCGCAGGTGGGACTGTCCATCGGGGACCACGACGTCACATTCACGGTCGGGGCCGTCCAGGTCAGCACCCGACTGTTGGATGGGAGCTACCCCGACTATCGCCAGTTGATCCCGGCGGAGTACCCCAATCGGTTGCACGTGGGCAAGGATTCGCTTCTCGATGCCCTCCGACGGGTGCGGTTGCTGGTTCGCGACAACACCACCCCTGTCCGGCTGTCCATGCGCCAAGGAGGGGTGGATCTCACCGTCGTGTCCCAGGAGGTGGGGGACGCCAGCGAGATGGTGGACGCTGACTTCGACGGCACCGACCTGACCATCGCCTTCAACCCCAGCTATCTCATCGACGGGGTCGAGGCCGTGGCCGGCGACGAGGTCCTGCTCGAAACGGTGGATGCCACCAAACCGGCGACGGTACGGGCCGCCGAGCAGGCCGACTTCCGCTACCTGTTGATGCCCGTCCGAGTGTCGTAGCCCTGCGGTTTCCCCAGCCCGAACCAAGAATCACGTGCATCTCGTCTCGCTTCACGTTGAGGACTTTCGCTGCTTCACCGAAGCGGCCCTCGACCCCGACCCGGAAGGCACGACGGTCGTCACCGGGCGAAACGGGGTGGGAAAGACGAGCCTGCTCGAGGCGGTGGCCTATCTGGCCACGCTCCAGTCATTTCGGGGATCGCCGAAAGAAGCCATGGTCCGGGCCGGGGCCGAGCGGGCCATTGTCCGCGCCGAGACCATGGTGGGTGAACGCTCCCTGACCGTCGAGGCGGAGCTCTCCATCGTCGGACGGACCCGCACGATGGTCAACCGCCAAGCCGTGCGCCGTCGATCTGACCTCCACGAGGCCCTCCGAGCCACGGTTTTCTCGCCCGAGGACATTGCTGTGGTTCGGGGACCGCCCGCGGAGCGCCGCCGGTTCCTCGATGGCGTCCTCGGCGTGGTCGATCAACGATCGGCGTCGCTCAGTGACGACGTCGACCGGATTCTTCGTCAGCGGGCCGCCCTCTTGCGCCAGTCCAACCGGCGTTTGAGCCCGGAGGTGGCGGCCACCCTCGACGTCTGGGATTCTCGGCTGGCCGCGGCCGGTGGGGCGTTGGCCGACGCCCGGGAGGCTCTGACCCAGCGGCTCCAGCCTCTGGCCACCGAGCATTATGCACGCCTGGCCGGAGAGGCCGGTCCGGTCGTCCTGGCCTACCGGCGGTCGTGGGAAGGCGAGCTGGACGAGGCGCTGGCCGCGTCGAGGACGGACGATCTGCGCCGCGGCGTGACCCTGGTGGGCCCGCACCGCGACGACCTGGAATTACTGCTGGCCGGCCTACCCACGAGGACGCATTCCTCACAGGGCGAACAACGCTCCGTGGCCCTAGCCCTCCGGCTGGCTGCCCACCAGCTGGCCACCGAGCGCCTGGGCTCGGCCCCGGTCCTCCTGCTCGACGACGTGTTCTCCGAGTTGGACCCGTTCCGGTCCCGAGCCCTCCTGGCCGGCCTCCCGCCCGGACAGGCCCTGTTGACCACCGCGCTCCCACCTCCTCCAGAAGTGGATGCGGCCAAGACGTTCGTCGTGGGCGACAATGGCTCGGTGTCACCGGCAGCGATCGAGAGCGCGGGATGAACCGGTCCCGCCGCGACAACGGCCCTCAATCGATCGACGTCTCGCTCGATGCTTTGTCCGCCAAATTGGGCATGGCCGAGTCACGTGGTCTGGCCAGGTTGTTTGCCCAGTGGGAGGAGATCGTGGGACCGGCGATCGCCAACCACGTACGTCCCCAGCAGCTCGACAAGGACGCCCTGGTGGTCACCGTCGATCATCCGGCCTGGGCCACCCAGGTGCGCCACCTGGGGGACGATCTGCTCGACCGGGTGGCCGAGATCACCACCCTGCCGCGGCCGTCCCACCTTGAAGTCAAGATCCGGCCGTAGTTGGGCGACCATCGGCCGGTCGAGGGGTTACCCCTTGGTACACTGGAGTATCGGTACCGGGGGATTGAGCACGAGCGCCGGGAGCGTGAAGCGCCCCGAACCCAAGCTCAGTCATCTCGGTTCCCAGTGATCAAATCGATGTTGGAAAGGGCGCGCCTGTGGCGCTGAGAACTGAGGACCAGCGATCCGTAGCTGAGGCCAGCTACGACGCAAGCGACATCACCGTTCTGGAGGGTTTGGACCCGGTCAGGAAGCGGCCGGGGATGTACATCGGTTCGACCGGCCCGTCCGGCTTGCACCACTTGGTCTGGGAAGTCGTCGACAACGCTGTCGACGAGGCCATGGCCGGCTACTGCACCCAGATCGACGTGACCCTGCTGGCTGACGGTGGCGTTCGGGTGGTGGACAACGGCCGTGGGATCCCGACCGGACCCAGCCCGCAATATCCCGACAAGTCAGCGGCCGAACTGGTGCTGACCACGCTACACGCAGGCGGGAAATTCGGCGG
>DASXMT010000360.1:0-12723 GCA_036495505.1 Acidimicrobiales bacterium
AGACGAAGAACACTGCCGCGAAGATGTCCCGCAACGGGGTGAGGATGGGCCTGCTGCGTTCGGCCACGCGGCCGGAGAGGGCGATCCCGACCAGGAACGCGCCGACCCCGGCGGAGATCTCCAGGTGTTCGGCGATGCCGGCGACGAGCAGGGTGAGGCCCAGAACCTGAAGCAACAGGACCTCGTTGTTGGGGCTGAAGATCGCTCGGCTGAGCACGGAACCGAACCGCAGCGAGAGCACCATCACCACACCCAGCGCCACCAGGGCCACTCCCACCGAGAGCACGGTGGCGCCGAAGGCCTTCTGGGCCAGCAGGCCTGTGAGCACGGGCAGGTAGATGGCCATAGCCAGGTCCTCGAATACCAGTACGGACAGAACGGCCGGCGTCTCCCGGTTTCCCAGCCGTCCGAGGTCGGAAATGACCTTGGAGATGATGCCCGAGGAGGACACCGCGGTGACACCGGCGAGCGCCAGCGTCGAGACCGGCCCCCACCCCAACAGGATGCCGGCGATGATCCCCGGGACCGAGTTCAACACCAGATCGATCACGCCGGTCGAGGCATGGGTGCGCAGGTTCGTCACAAGCTCTTGTGCTGAGTACTCGATGCCGAGCACGAGGAGCAACAGCACGACCCCTATCTGCGCCCCGGTCTGGATGAAGTCTCGAGTGGTGACGAGCGGTACCAGCCCTCCGCTCCCGAAGGCCAGCCCGGCCAGCAGATAGAAGGGAACGGGGGAGAGGCCCACGATGCCGGCCAGCCTGGCCAGTATGCCCAGCGAGAGAACGACGGCACCCAGTTCCACGAAGAACGTGGCTGGGTGCACGGCTCGCTACTCGGCGGTCAGAAGCTGGATGGCCTGGTCGATGCTGTCGCGTGTTCCGATGATCAGCACGGTGTCCCCACCCTCGATCACGAAATCGGATCGAGGAGACAGGCTCATGTCGCCATTCCGCACGATGGCCACGATGGAAGCCCCCGTGCGAGTGCGGACCAGACTGTCGGCGATGGTTCGACCCGTGCATGCGGCGCCGGGAGGAACGATCACGCGCTCAGTCAGAAGGCCCGTGACCTGGTCGTGCAGGCGGGCGATTCGTTCCACGATCCGAGGTGCGCCGAGCAGCTCGGCCAGCGCATCCGACTCCTCATCGGTGAGCACCACCTCCTCTCGGCACGCGTCCGGGTCGACTTGGTCGTAAATCAGAAGATCGCGCTTCCCCGAGTGCCGGGAGATGACTCCGATGCGCCGGCCGCTGGCCACGGTGAAGTCGTGCTTCAGCCCGATCCCCGGTAGGGGCGTCTCCTCGATGTCCATGTCGCCGGGCCTCCGATCGCTTCGCACGTGCAATCTAATGGCAGGCGATCAGGTGCTTCTCCGATGGCTGGCGATCCTGTGCATGGGCGCTGCCTTGGGTTACGAGGTCACCGTTGCAGCCTCGTCGTCGGGAGCCGGCTTGCGTTCCCGGAATCTATGACTGCCCGAGCGGCGAGAGATGCCGGTGAACAGGGCCAGGATCGCCGACAGCAGCATGAGGGCCCCTGCGGCCTGGAGGGACAGGTCGAGACCATGGTGGAAGGCCCCGTAGGCGGCGTTGACCACCTTGTTGACGATCGCTTGGATGGACGCATTCCCGTGGGCGGCGTTCTTGGCCTGTGACCCGACGGCCCCCGTAGTGACTGCGGCAATGACCTGTGACTGGAAGGAGTGGGGTATGCCGATGGCGTTCAGCCGCTTGATCAGGTTGACGGTCAGCTGGCCGTTGACGATTGAGCCGAGGATGGCCACCCCGGCCACGGCTCCGAGCTCACGGCTGGTGTTGGTGGCCGACGCGGCCATGCCGGAATGCTCGCCGGGAACCGAGGACAGGGCCGACGAGGTCACCGGGACGATGGCGATGCCGAATCCGATCCCGGCAATGGCCAGCGTCCAGCCCACGGCGGACAAACCGGCCTGGGGTGAGATCCTCAAGTCGGTGAGCAAGATGCCGACGCCCGCGATCACACAGCCGATGGCCATGGGGTACTTGGCTCCCCAGGCCGCGACCCATCGTCCGGTCAGCAACGAGGCGATGACCATGCCTACGGTCAAGGGGAGGAAGTCGAGGGCCAACCCGTACGGGGACTGCTGGCCCACCACTTCCAGGTACAGGGCTGTGAAGAAGAAGATGGAAAAGATGCCGAAGTAGGTGGTGAAGGCCACCACGTTGGCGCCGGCGAATGGCGGCCGGCGGAACAGCTTCACGTTGAGGACGGGGTTCTCTGCCCGACGTTCTACGAGTACGAAGGCGATGAGCGTGACCGCGGCAAAGCCGTAGAGGGCCAGGATCCATTCCGATCGGTAGCCGGCCGTTTCCCCGGCAATGGTGGCGAAGGTGCCCGAGCCCAAGGCGAGAGCGCCGAGGACGAACCCTGGGAAGTCCAGTCGGGCCCGAACGGGATCAGCGTTCTCGGGGAGCACAATGGCCGCGGCCACGAAGGCGACTAGCCCGAAGAAGACGTTGAACCAGAACACCGCGTGCCACGACCACACGCCGACCAGGACGCCTCCGATGACTGGCCCAAGGGCCAACGCGAGGCCGGAGACGGCAGCCCAGATCCCGAGGGCCCGAGCTCGGGCTTCCCGTTCGGGGTAGAGATGACGGATCATCGAAAGGGTTCCAGGTTCCGACGCCGCCGCGCCGATCCCCATGACCACTCGACCCGCTATCAGCGTGCCAACGTTCTGAGCCACTGCGCCGATCAACGATCCGGCACAGAAGATCACCACGCCGATGAGCATCAACTTCTTGCGACCGTAGAGGTCTCCGAGCGTGCCGCACATGAGCATGAGGCTGGCAAAGGCCAGTGCATATCCGCTCACCACCCACTGCAGCTGCGTGACACCGGCGTGCAGATCCGACTGCACGTTCGAAAGCGTGGCACTGATGATCGTGTTGTCCAAGAAGGTGAGGAACAGAACGAAACACAGCACGGCCATGCCGGCGTGATTCCTCACCTCAGTTGATGCTCGTGACTTGGCTGTGCTGTTCCCCGGTGCCGCGGTCGCCTTCACCATGGATTCAGGAAACACCGGCACGGCTGGTGGCATTCCGGTTTGCATCCCGGATGGCGGTCACCTGGCGTCCCGACACCAACGAGAACTTGTCCGCCTGCTCAGTCCCGGCCCTGGTCATAGGCATGATTAGTTCCCTCCTCGGTCGGCTCGGGCGCTCCGTATCGCGTGTTCTTCCTCTACCCACATCTCCTTCCCTGTACCCTCGCGCCGTGCCGTTGCGGAGTCCCAATCCGGCGTGGAGTCCGGCCCCAGTCCCGGCCTCATGGCCCGTATCCATTCCCGGTCTGTCGAAATGGCCGGAGTTCCGTCCGGTCTATCGAATTTGAAATCTCCCAACTTCTGGCGAATTGAGGCCGGAGCTGGCCGTGGGCTCTCCTCTGATTCGCCCAAGCGTGGGAAATGTTGGAAATCCAACTGCCAGGACTTCCCCCTTGCACTGGGCAGGCTTGCCCTTGCGCCGGCGGTCGGGAGCTCCCGCCTGCACCGGCCAGAGGCTCCACTCTGGCGATGGCCGAGGCCGTGGTATCGGTCCGAGTACGGTGAGTGCGTGAGCGAACCGACACATCATGTGATCCAAGACATCGGACCCGACGAAGCTGTGAATCTGGTTCGGGCGGGAGCGTTTCTGCTCGACGTCCGTGAGAACGAAGAGTGGGATGGTGGCCACGCACCGCAAGCGATCCATGTGCCGATGGGGGAGATCCAGAACAGGATCTCCGAAGTTCCGGTCGATCGCGCGGTGGTCTGCGTGTGCCGGGTGGGCGGTCGGTCTGGCGCCGTAGCCAAGGCGCTCGTCGCTGGCGGCTACGACGCTCGTAACCTGGACGGAGGGATGCTCGCCTGGGCCGCGGCCGGCCTTCCGGTCGTCACCGATGCCGGCACGCCCGGTGAGGTCGTCTGAGGCGCATTGTCCGTCTACGTCGACGACTGGCGACAGCGTGCCCGTCTCGGTCATGTGGATGCCCTGTGGTCCCACCTCGTCGCGGACACCGATGACGAGCTCCATCGATTTGCGGCACGGTTGGGAATGAAGCAGGCCTGGTTCCAAACCGATCCTCGTCGACCCCACCGGTCCCACTACGACGTGACCGAGGCCTCGCGCCGCCAGGCCATTTCGATCGGAGCCGTGCCGATCACCTGGCGGGATCTCGGCCGGATGATGCGGGACCGGCGAGAGCGGGCGCATCGAGCCAGCGATCCCTTCCGGTCAGCGGGCCCGTAGTCACCCGCTCGCCGCTCGCCGCTCGCCGGCATCATGCATACTGACCCGGTGCCTCGGACCAAACCCATCGACCCACGAACGCCGGTCCTGATTGGCGCGGGGGTGGCGTCGGATGACGTGGAGCCCGCAGAGTTGATGTCGATGGCCGTGGTTGCCGCGGCTCAGGATGCAGGGTCGACGAGCGTCTTGGGCTCCATCGACCGGATCGCCGTTCCCCAAGGGAACTGGGCCTATCCGGACCCGGCTCGGCTGGTTGCCGATCAGGTCGGTGCTTCCCAAGCTCGTACCCATCTCGTGGAACTCGGGATTCCTCAGCAATCACTGATCAATGAGGCCTTGGGTGCGATCCTCGACGGAAGCTCCGAGGTGGCTGTCATCGTGGGGGGAGAGGCAAAGCGTCGGTCGCAGGACGCGGAGCGGAACGGGCGAACGGCTTACGAGACCCCCCAACCCGGGAGAGTGCCAGACGTACTCCACCAGCGGCCGGGTGCGCTGCTTGAGCCGGTCGAGATGTCCACCGGGCTGTGGGATCCGGTGCAGCAGTACGCCATGATCGACAACGCACTCCGTCGAGCTGAAGGGCACAGTCTGGACGAGCATCGGGACGAGGTCGCCCAGTTGTGGGCCCGGTTCAACCGCGTGGCCGCGGGGAATCCGCACGCCGCGTTCCCGGCACCTCTATCGGCCTCGGAGATCGCCACGCCTTCCCGGCACAACCGACCACTGGCCTTCCCTTACAACAAGTGGCACTCAACGCAATGGACTGTCGATCAGGCTGCGGCCGTGCTGGTGTGCTCGGTCAGCGCGGCGCGTCGCTTCGGGATCACCACCGATCGATGGGTATTTCCCTTGGTCGGTCTGGAATCGAGCCACGCGGTGTCACTGCTCCGGCGAGTCGATCCCCACACGTGGCCGGCCATGAACGTGCTCGGCGCCCGCGCCGCACTGCGCATCGGTCGCCCCGTGGCCGATGTCGACGTCATCGAGCTCTACAGCTGCTTCCCTGCCGCCGTCCGGGTACAGCAGCGAGCGCTGGGGCTGGAGCCGGAAACGACCCCGACAATCACCGGCGGGATGGCGTTTGCCGGCGGCCCGTACAACAACTTCGTCTACCAGGCTACGGCGGCAACGGTCGAGATACTTCGGGAATCGCCCGGATCGCTTGGCATGGTGACCACGGTGAGCGGCCTGCTTACCAAGCCCGGTATCGGCATCTGGACCACTGAACCCGATGATCAGCCGCCATTGATCGCCGATCTGGCCGACGAGGCCTCGACGGCGACCGAGACGGTCGAGGTCCACGAGGGGCTCGATGACTACGAGGGCGAGGCCTCGGTGGTGACCTACACCGTTACCTTCGACGGCGGCGAACCGAACCGGACCGTGGTGCTGGGCCAGACGCCGTCGGGCACTCGCTGCGTGGCCTTCTCGGAAGATCCGGAGATCGCCCGCCGAGCGGTCTCCACCGAACTGGGCGGAACGACTGTCCATATCCTGTCGGGAACATTTGCCATCAACTGATCGGCTGGTCGACCGATCTGATCATGCCATCACTACGACGTTGCAGACCGGGATTGGCGGGCGGGCCCACCAGGGCGTCCGCTTCGGCCGCCGCCCCTCGTGACCACTACCGCCCGAGATCGTTACAGTGTTCCCATGGCCGTAAAACTCCCCGAAGCGCTCGCCTTCGTGCGTGATCATGATCGGGGAGTGCTCGCCACTCTCCGCCGAGACGGGCGCCCGCAGCTCTCGAACATCGTCTATGTTCCCGACGAGGGCAACACCATCCGCATCTCGGTGACCGAGTCGAGGGCCAAGACGAAGAACCTCCGCCGGGATCCACGGGCGTCGTTGCATGTGACCAGGGAGGACTTCTTTGCCTATGTCGTGGTCGACGGAACGGTGGAACTGTCCTCCGTCGCTACCGAACCGGATGACTCGGTAGTCGATGCCTTGGTCGACATGTATCGTGCGGCGCGCGGCGAGCACCCCGACTGGTACGAATATCGTCAGGCCATGGTGGACGAGCGACGGGTGCTGGCTCGGCTCCACGTGGAACGCGCATACGGGATGCTCGGGGCGCCATAGCCGAGGTCCGTAGTGACCGGAACCCGACCGGAAACGGTGAGAGCGAGGTTCACAGCATGCAGGAAGGTCAGGAGTACACCATCGAACCCGGCAATGCCGGCGAAGGCGCTTCGCCACCCGGCCCGGTTTGGGATCATCTGCAATGGGCAGTGGACGAGGCCGAGGTCGAGTCCTTTCCGGCCAGCGATCCCCATTCGTCGTGGGCCGGACCTGATCGAGGGAGGCTCCCGCGATAGGTCGCCTAGCAGTATGGTCGAGCGCCATGAACAGGGAGCGAGACGTGGTTGACATCGGGGATCGACCGAATGCGCCATCGGCGGTAGTGGCA
The DNA here is from genome assembly GCA_036495505.1 of Acidimicrobiales bacterium. Lineage (GTDB taxonomy): Bacteria > Actinomycetota > Acidimicrobiia > Acidimicrobiales > RAAP-2 > DASXMT01. Next base: position 6,694 of record DASXMT010000360.1, read on the forward strand.
GCGTCGGTCTGATGGGGCTGCTCGAGGGGGCCCGGGCGGTCGTGACCGGAGCCGGGTCGGGGATCGGCCGGGCGACCTGTGTGCGGTTCGCTGCCGAGGGTGCCCAGGTTGTGGCCCTCGATATCGACGCCGATTCGGCCCAGGCGGTGGCCCGAGAGACAGGGGGCGAAGCCGTGGTCGCCGACGTCACCGACCGGAAGGCGCTCGACGCTGCCATATCGCGAGCGGCCGAAGTGCTCGGCGGTATCACCGTCCTGGTCAACAACGCCGGTGTGGGTGCGATGAAGCGACTACACCAATACGGAGACAGCGAATACGACGCCGTCGTGGATGCCAGTCTGCGGGGTACGTTCAACGGCATCGGGGCGGTGGCGCCCCTCATGGTGGCCGAAGGGGGTGGCTCGATCGTCAACATGGCATCGGTCAGCGGACTGCGTCCGACTCGTGGCGAAGCGCCCTATTCGGCGGCAAAAGCGGGCGTGATCGCCTTGACCCAATCGGGTGCCCTCGAGTACGCCCCGACGGTCAGGGTCAACTGTGTCTCACCTGGCCTCATCGAGACTCCCCTCACCTCAGCCCTCCTTCAGGACGGGGAGGCACGCCGGGCCTTCGACCAGAACACACCGCTTGGCCGAGTGGGGACCGCGGCCGACGTGGCCGGTGCCATCACCTTTCTCTGCTCGGATCTGGCCGCCTACGTCACCGGCGTGAACCTTCCCGTTGAAGGGGGAGTCCTCCTGGCCAGTGCGCAGATGGACCCCACCCTCACGGCTATCCTCACCCTCTTCGACTGACATCACGCCTGCTTCGACTGACATCACGCCTGCTTCGACCGACGCACGAGAGGCGACCGAGGCACAATAGGAGGTCTGCGCACACCGGTAAGGATCCTGAGCGATCAGCGTCACCAGGAGTAGCCTTTCGCGCATGAGCGATACGCAGCAGGGAGCGGGCTGGTGGCAGGCATCGGACGGCAAGTGGTACGCACCGGAGTTGCAGCCGAACTACGCGGCTGAGTCGGCTCCCCCGGCATCGGGAGAAGCCCCGCCATCAGTGTCGCCCACATCAGTGCCGGAGCCAGCGAACACGGCGCCTGCATCCGGCTACGCCACGCCCGGTTATACCGCGACCCCGCCGGTGGCACCCCCTCCTGGTGGGTACGCATATCCGCCTGGCGGCTACCAGCCTGGCCTGCCCTCGGCCAAGTACAGCGGTCTGGCCATCGCCTCGCTGGTGCTGTCGATCATCTGGCTCGGCGGTATCGGCGCCATTCTGGCCGTCATCTTCGCCATCATCTCTATGCGGCAAATTGCTGCTTCCCATGGTCGGATTCGAGGCCGCGGCCTGTCGATCGCCGGTCTTGTCATCGGCATCATCGGCATCATCGGCGCCGCACTCACGTGGGCCGTGGTGGCATGGGTGGGGACCAACGCACACCATGTGACCGTGCCCGTCGGGCGAACAATCAACGTCACCGACTCCTTCAGCTTGGGCATTTCCACCATGCAGATCAGCGCAGTCCATCGAGTCGATCATTTGGTGGTGGCCGACGTGCGGATCTGTGCAGGGAACAGCGGGTCCAAGACCGGCGTATTCGACTCGGCGTTCTTCCTCAACACCGGCAACGGCAACTCCGTCAGCGGTTCTACTTCGGCCCAGCAGAGCCCCGATATCGGCAATGAATCGGTCCCGAGCAACCGCTGCGTCAGCGGGCACGTGACCTTCAAGGTCAACTCCGCCTCCACCCCGGTTCGTTCGATCGACTATCACGGCTTTCTACCCTCGACCTATACATGGACGATTCCGACCGGGTTCTGATCAGGTAGCCCCTTCTCGTGGCCCGTCGGCCGGCGAGGCACCGGGCAGCGCCGCATCGGCCAGCGCCGCATCGGCCAGCGCCGCCGCAGTGGCCAGGTGGCCGGTCAGGTCGTCCAAGCTTGAGCGACCGTTGAGGCCGCTGGTCGACGGCATGAGGTAGACGGGTCGGTCGCCAAGGAGGTGAGGCTGCACGCCGGCCGTGGCCGTCCGGTCGACCACGGCTCGCCATCCGGCCAGCCCCACGAAGCACACCGCTCCCGGCTGCAGCCATCGGACCACCCGGTCGACGCGGGCCACGCCCTCCCGGTACTCCTCGACATCGAGCTCGGCGGCCGTCCGGGTGGCCCGCTTGGCCAGGTCGGTGAGCCCGATACCCGAAGTGGTGAGGGCACCGATCGGGTCACGGTGGCGCCGCACCAGGCCGGCGGCCACCGCTGCGGGCCAGAACCGATTTCCCGGGCGGGCAAAAGGAACGCCGGCATCCGCTGAGTACACGCTGGGGTTCAGGCCGCAGATCAGGAGGCGCATGCCCGGCCCCACCGTGTCGGCGAGGGTTCGGGCTCGCCGGGCCCGCAATCGCACCTCGTCGCCGGAGATTGCTACCGAAGCGGGCTCTACGTCGAAGCCGGCGCCGGTGACCACGTCGGCCAGGGCCCCGGGTTGCCAGCCGGCGAAGAACCGGCCCCCGACGTCGTCATCGGGGAGGTTGTTCCCTTCGTAGTCACCGGCCAGCACCTGGATGTCGAAGGGTGCGCCAACAGCCAGCACGCGCTGGAGGTCCCACAGGGCGACGGGAAGCTGCGATCGGGGCACATGCAGGTGGGTCATGCATGACCAGGCGCCCCCCAACGACCGGGAGGCGAAGGGAAGCGCCTCGACATCTCCTTGCACATACAGGGCTCCAGGGACACGGACTCGGCATTCGTTGAGCATCACCGGCGATGCGTCCAGGCCGATCAGCGGCTCACCGAGGTGCGGGGCGTAGCGCCCGGCACCACAGCCGATGTCCAGTCGGAGCGCGCCGTCGCCCACTTCGGCGGCGAAGGTCTCGGCGTCGTCCCTCCGGCCTGCCCGATCGTGGGACCGGGCCCACTGGAGCCCCCGATCCTCATAGATGGCCACCGTTTCCCTCTGCACGGCAACCGATGTTAGGGGTCGGAACCCCTACTCAGGGTACGAAGCGGTAGCCCATGCCCGATTCGGTGCGAAAGTGCCGGGGCCGGGACGGATCGCGCTCGAGCTTTCGTCGCACCCGGGCCATGAGCACACGGAGGTACTCGGTCTCCGTCTCGTACTCCGGCCCCCATACCTCGTGGAGCAGCTGTTGATGTGAGACGAGCCTGCCGGGGTTGCGGATGAGCACTTCGACGATGTCCCACTCCTTTGGCGTGAGGTGGACATCCGACCCCTCCTGCATGGCCTGCTTGCTGGCCAGGTCGATCGTGAACGCCTCTGTCTCCACCCGAGGATCCTCTGGACCGGGTGTCGTGCGCCGGAGCGACGCCCGCAGCCTAGCCAACAGCTCGTCCATGCCGAAGGGTTTGGTGACGTAGTCATCTGCGCCGGCGTCGAGGGCCTCGACCTTGCTCACGCTCTGGTGCCGCGCCGAAAGGACGATGATAGGGACGGCACTCCACCCCCGGAGCCCGCGCACGACCTCGACGCCGTCGATCCCCGGAAGGCCCAAGTCGAGGAGGATCACATCGGGCCGTTTGTGCGCGGCCAGGTTGAGCCCCTCCTCTCCTCGCCGGGCTACGATCACCTCGTAGCCCCGAGCCCGGAGGCTGATGCCGACGGCGCGGAGCAATGCGATGTCGTCATCGATGATCAGCACCCGAGCGCCCTGTTCAATCTCGGTGCCCTTTTGGGGTTGCCCGGACGGAGTGGCCGGTATCACCGCAGCCCTTCCGTTCTATTGATGTCCGCGACGTCGGGTCCGGGACCAGACTGATCCGCTGGGGCTGCCACCGCGTCCGCATCTTTCTCTTGCTCCGGACCCTCACCGTGCCCATTGTCGGCGTGCGCTGCGGCCGGAAGGCGCACCACCATGGTGCATCCACCACCCGGGGTGTCGTCCACGTCCAGGTCGCCTCCGACCGCCTCGACGAACCCGCGGGCCACGGCCAAGCCCAGCACCACACCGGCCTGGTTCTCGGTATCGCCCAACCGTTGGAACGGCCGGAACACCAGGTCGCGATACTCCGCTGGTACCCCGGGGCCGTGATCCACGACACGGAGGTCGACCCGTCCGGCCACGGCGCCGGCCTCGATCCGGAGCCCGGCGCCCCCACCATGTATCAACGCGTTGTCGATCAGGTTGGCCACGGCGCGCTCGAGGAGAACCGGATCGGTGTTGATCCCGGGGAGGTCGTGGGGCACATCCGATGTGACCGCTGCCGCCCGAGGCCCCAAGCTGGCCACCGCAGCGTCGACGACGTCACTGACGTCAGTGGTCACGTCCATGACCTTCATGGATCCAGTTTGCAAACGGCTCATGTCGAGCAAGTTCTCCACCAGCGAGGAGAGCCGGTCCGATTCATCGTCGATGGTCCGGAGGAGGACCTCAGTCTCATCCGGACCGAATTGCAGCTGTTTCGACAACAAACTGCTCGACGCGGCCTTGATCGACGCGAGGGGTGTTCGGAGATCGTGACTCACCGCGGCCAGGAGAGCGGAGCGGAGTTCGTTTGCCCGTGCCAAAGAGTCGGCCTGGTCGGCGCCGGCCTGCAGGCGCTCGCTGGCCAGAGCGGCAGCCAGCTGGGCGGCGAAACCGGCCAGGATCTCCCGGTCCTCGGCCGAGATCCCCGGTCCTCTCAGGGCGACCACCTCCCGATCGGTGAGAGGTAGGGCTACGGATGCGTTTTCAGGTGTAAGGGGTGGATTTGTACCCGCGGCGACCACCAAGTCCCACGTGGGCGGGACTGCGCCCGGACCGGTCCGACCCGTGTCCTGCCCATCAGGGTGGCGTCGCAGGATGGCCGCGGCATCGAGTCGGAAGGCGACGACCAGGTCGCCGAGGAGCGCGGGTAGGGGATTGCCCTCGGGCGAGACCAATCGTCCTGCCACTCGGGCCAACATGTGCGCGTCCGATCGTGCCCGGGCAGCAGCGACCGACCGTCGGGCCGACAGGTCAACGAGCGTACTAATCACGCCGGCAACAAGTATGAAGGCGACGAGGGCAACCACATCTCGCGTGTCGCCGATGGTCAGCGTGTGGGTCGGCGGGGCGAAGAAATAGTTGGAGAGCAAGAACCCGGCCACTGCGGCCAGGGCAGCCGGCAACATGCCGCCCGCCACCGCGACGGCCATCACCAAGATCAGGTACACACCGAGCGAGGTCGACAAGTCGATGTGGGACCAGCTCGTTGTCAATATCAACGTGGCCAGAGGGAAACTCACGATGCCCAGGATCACGGCACCGACTTGCCGGCGCCGGGAAAGAGGGGATGTCAGCAGCCGACTCCCCCGGCCCTGTCGCTCATTGCTGGCCCGACGGGCATCCGCTCCGTTGGTGTCATCGGTGTTACCGGTGTCATCCGATTCCGGTTCGGCCGCGTCGGTGGCGATCACGTGGATGTCGAGCGAGCCACCCGAAGCCCGGATAACAGAGTTCACTACTGAGCCACGGACGAACTCGGTGAGCCGGCTGCGATGAGTGGCGCCGAGGACCAATTGGGTGGCGTTCTCCGCCCTCGCCACCTGCATCAGGGCCGGTGCCACATCGGCGCCGACCACCTCGATGTAGCGACCCCCCAGCTCCTCGAGGAGGGCGCGGTTCTTGACCAGGCCGTCGGAGGTAGGACCAGTGAGGCCGTCCTCGGCGCGCACGTGCACTCCGACCAGCTCGGCATTGGTCCGCATGGACATCCGAGCCGCCCGGCGGAGGAGAACGGAGCCCCCCGGAGCGCCAGTCAAGGAGACCACTACCCGCTCCTTGGTCGCCCAGGGACCGGCAATGCCGTGCCGTTCTCGGTAGTCCTGAAGCTCTTGGTCGACGCGGTCGGCCACCCACAGCAGCGCCAGCTCGCGGAGTGCGGTCAGGTTGCCGGCACGAAAGTAGTTGCCTAGGGCAGCATCGATGCGTTCCGCTGGGTAGACATTTCCGTGGGCCAGTCGCCGTCGCAACGCCTCGGGGGACATGTCGACCAGCTCGAGCTGGTCTGCTGCACGCACCACACCGTCGGGGACCGTCTCCCTCTGAACGACGCCGGT
>DASXMT010000361.1:0-18369 GCA_036495505.1 Acidimicrobiales bacterium
CCCGGCCTCGCCGTTCGAAGTGTTGCCCCTCAACCCATTGCCCCGGGCAAACCGTGCGGGGACCGCACCCACCAGGAGGGCGGCATCGAGCATGTGGTCGTAGAGGGAGAAATCGTTGGAGGGCACGAAGTCCACCCCCGCCGCAGCCATCGTTTCCCAGTTCTGCCGCCGGATGGATGCCGCCGTCTCCTCTAGCTGGTCAGCGGTGACCCGGCCGGCCCAGAAACCTTCGAGCACCCGCTTCAGGGCCCGACCCGGCCCGATCCGGGGCATGCCGTGAACGGCGGTCCTCACCTGATTGCTCCGAGTTGGAAGCGCACCATTCCACCGTAGGTGCCGGCGATGGTCCTCGCTACGAGGGCTGCTCCGGCGAGGTCACGGGATCGGAGTCCCGGGCTCAGATCTACGGGTGAAGCTATGGGCTCAGTTCAACGGGATCAGCGCATGACCCGGCGCACACCGGGACCCGTCTCCAACTCTTCTGGAGTCAGGTTGATGTACGTCGGAACCGGGATGGCATCGAGCTCGTGGGCATCGTCGCCGGGCCGGGGCTCGGCGGTGACCGTGCTGTACGCACCGGTATCCGACCGGCTCACGACCATGGCCCGCTTCCGCTTGCCGATGCCCTCGGCCGCCCGCATCTCGTTGCAGATCTGGTACGTGACGAAGTAGGTGATGATCGGGATGACGAAGACGATCACCCGGAACGTCCATAGGACAACGTTCAGCGACACGTCGAAGAAGTTGGCCATCACGTCGGTCGATGAGGCAGCGAACAACATGAAGTAGAACATCAACATGGCGGCGCCGAACGCAGTCCGCTTGGGGCGATCCCGCGGCCGGTCGAGCAGGTTGTGCGTGGCCAGGTCTTTGGTGAACCGTTTTTCGATGTGCGGCCAGCCCCAAAAGAAGCCGAAGGTCAGCCCGGGGAATACCACGGCCGGTAGGAAGACCTCGAGGGGCAGGGTGTGCCCCCAACCCACCCATTCCCAACTGGGCATGATTCGCAGAGCGCCGTCGAGCCAGCCCATGTACCAGTCGGGCTGGACGGCATAGGAGATCTGATACGGCTCGTACTGACCGAACTGCCAGATCGGGTTGATCTGCGCCAACCCGCCCAACAGCAACAACACGGCCGATGTCATGAACATGAACCCGGTGGTCTTGGCTATGAACGTGGGGAACATCGGCGTGCCGACCACGTTGTCCTCGGTCTTCCCCTTGCCGGGGAACTGGGTGTGTTTCTGTTTGACCAGTAGCCCGAGGTGCACGGCAATCAGACCGCCGATGATCACCGGCAGGATGAGGACGTGCAGGATGTAGAACCGAGGGATAATCACCCCGTTACCGGGATAGTTCCCCCCGAACAGGAAGAACCCAAGGTACGAGCCCACCAGAGGCACTGATTCGATGATGGAGTAGGCGATCCGGATACCGGTCCCCGACACCAGGTCGTCGGGTAGCGAGTAGCCGAGGAACCCGTTGACGATGCCGAGCATCAGCATGGTGACGCCGACGATCCAGTTGAGCTCGCGAGGCTTGCGGAACGCACCAGTGAAGAAGATTCGGGCCATGTGGACCGCGATCGAGCCCAAGAAAACGTCGGCGGCCCAATGGTGGGTCTGGCGGATGAGGAGCCCCGACTTGACGTCGAAGGACAGGCCGACGGTCGAGGAGTAGGCCTCGGACACCCGCTGCCCGCGAAGCGGCAGGTAGGAGCCGTGGTAGACCACCTCGTGGGCCGAGGGTACGAAGTACAGGCTGAGGAAGACGCCCGTGGCGATGAGCACAACGAACGAGTAGAGGGCGATCTCTCCCAACATGAACGACCAGTGGTCGGGGAAGATCTTGTCCAACAGGGTGCGGCCGCCCTTGGCGATGCCCAGGCGGTCGTCCAGCCAGCGTACGGATTCGTCGATCATGGACGCTCCCAGAATCCCGGTCCGATGGGCTGGTTATAGCCGTCCTGGGCGACCAAGAAGCCGTTTTGCACCTTGATGGGCAACTGGGGGAGCGGACGGGGGGCGGGACCGAACTCGGGCACCGCTCCGGCCAGCACGTTGAAGATCGATTGGTGACAGGGGCACACCAGCTCAACGGTCTGCTCCTGGTAGAGGCCTACCGGGCAGCCCAGGTGGGTGCACATCTTCGAGTAGGCCACGTACCCGAGCGCCGTCCAGTCGCTCCGTCCCGGGCTGGCCAGGCTCAGGGGGGGGTCCTCTGGGCCCAGTTCTTCGATACGCAAGAGGATGGTCTGGTCGGGCGACGACCCGGCGAACCCCCTGGGGAACACGGTCAGGACCCCGCCGACCTCGAGGTCGTTCTTGTGCACCGGCCGACCGTCCACGGTGACCAACTGGGAGTTCCTCCTCCAGTTGGTCACGAACAGCATCCGTCCGGGCTTGGGACCGAGTGAGCGGATCAACGGGAAGGCGGCCACCACACCGAAGGCCAGCGACCCGATGGCGAACAGCCCACCCAGCAGTTTGCGCCGGCCGACCACGATGCCTCCGCGCTGGGTGATGGCCGCGGTGATCTCCTTGACTTCTTCGTCGCTGGAGTTGAACGGATGCCGCTCTTCCACGAAGGGGCCCTGGGCCATGAGGTACTTGCCCCAGGCGGTTACACCGAAGCCCAGTCCCAGCAGGCCGACGCCGAGCGTGACTGCCTCCCATTGGGTTTGGTCGCTGACCCAATAGGTGATCCCGAAGCCGATGCAGCCGAGGATGCCGATGATCATCGCCACTACAGCCACGGCTTGGGCCCGTCCCGGGTGCCGGGCGTAGGGCAGTTGATGGGGGTCGTCGAGGGCGGCGACGGGCAGAGGGGCCGTCGGCTTCACGGTGGACTCGTCGCTCACGTGCGGTCTCCGATCCAGAAGCAGACGAGCATCAATGCGCCGACACCGATAAGGAGGCCCACGAAGCCCTCGCCCACCGGCCCGATTCCGCCGAGCCCGAAGCCGCCCCGGTTGATCGGGTGCTGGATGTAGGAGTGGACGTAGGCGGTGATGTCGCGCACCTCGGCGTTGGAAATGTTGCCCGGACCGAAGTGGGGCATATTGCCCGGACCGGAGCGAACGGCTTCGACGATCTGCCGGCTGGTGGCGTAGTGCAGGCTGGGGGCATAGGCCCCGTCGGCCAGGGCGTCGCCGGCACCGGTGATGGTGTGGCATGCCGCGCAGTTGAGCGTGAACAGCCGGAAGCCGTTACCGACGTTGGCGTTGCTCAAGTTGACGGTCGGAACCTTGACGCCCCCAGGGGCCAGCGACTGGACGTAGGCCGAGATCTCCAAGCTCTGCAGGTTGTTGAATCGGGGGCGCTTCCGGGCGGCCTGGATGCTCGAGTTGGCCAAAGGCATACGACCGGTGGAGACCCAGAAGTCGACGGTCCCCGCCCCCAGGCCCTGGAGGTTGGGGGCGCGGTCGGTGCCCGAGGCGTCGGCCCCGTGGCAGCTGGCGCAGTTGGCGGCAAAGAGAGCCTGGCCGGGGGCTATGAACGACCGGGGCAGCGAGACGTTGTAGATGCCGTCCCCCGATGGGCTCTGGTTCGGTGACGAGGAGGACCCGGGGGTCTGGGGGAACTGGCCCGAGTTGGCCTTCAGTCCTGCTCCCGAGGATCCGGTATTGGCGGAGGTCGAGGAGCCGGACGTGGCGCTGGAGGCAGACGGCAAGAACACGAGAAGGCCAAACAGTCCCACGCTCACCAGCAGGAGGGCTGGAACCAGGAATCGACCCCGAAAGAGACTGCGCATGCGCGTTGGCACCTATTTAAGGAGAAAGAGGCAACTGAACAGACCAATCCACACAATGTCCACAAAGTGCCAGTAGTAACTGACCGCCTGGAACACCGACGTCTCGCCCGGGTCGCCCTTTGGCCCCTTCAGCCGCCCGAGGAGGAAGACCATGGCCGCCAGGCCCAAGAACACGTGGAGCCCGTGGATGCCGGTCATGATGAAGAACAGTGAGCCGTAGGCGTTGGTGGCCGGCCGGGTGGTGAGGGTGATCCACTCGAAGAACTGGTTCCCCACGAACGCGGCGCCCATGAGCAAGGTAATGACCACCCACAACTTTGCGCTCTTGCGGTCCCCCTTCTCCTGGTCGAACACGGCCTTTTGCATGGTGAAGCTGGAGGCCAGGAGGATGAAGGTGAAAACGCCGGCCTGGATGGTGTCGAGCTTGGTCCCGGTCGGTGGCCACACGGTGGCATGGGCCCGGATGGTGAAGAAAGCAGCGAACAGGGCGCTGAAGAACATCACCTCGGAACCGAGCCAGATCATGACGCCGACGGCGAGCATGGGTGGTCGGTCCGGCCGATGCCGGACGTGCTCGACCGTGGATTGATCGACCGTGGATTGATCGACCGCCAGTGCCTCAGTCACCGCGTATTTCCTCAGTCACGGCGTATTTCTTAGTCGATGCAGTGCACTAGGGGTCAACACTGAGCCTGGGGCGCTGTCAGGCCCGCAGGCAGGCCCGATCCATGACCGTCGCGTGACGATCGTGTGTCAGTCCAGATCGGCCAACGGGGCAGGCAGGGGGGCAGCGTGGACCAAGGTGAGGCGCTGGGTCGGGCGGGTCATGGCCACGTACAGGGTGCGCAATCCCCTGGCTGTCGTGCCCGCGATCAAGCTCGGCTCGGCCACGACCACTGAGTCGAACTCGAGGCCGTTGGCTGCGTCGGCAGCCAGCAGGACCAGGGGGTCGGACAGACCACCTCTCCGCATGTCCCGGGGATCGACCACCGGGGTGCCGGCTTCGGCCAGGGCGGCGGCGATGGGGCTCAACAGCCGGCCGGGGGCGAGCACGGCGACCCGTCCCGAACCCACTGCGGCCACCTCCTCGGCTGCCGCCCGGGCCACGGCTCGGGCCAGTGCTGAGTTGTCGATCGGCGCTGCGTTGTCGATCGGCGCTGCGTTGGGTGGGGGCGCTGTGTCTATGGGCGTCGCATCTAAGGGCGTCGCTGCATTGTCAGTCGGCGCCGTACCTGCGGACGGCGCTGTGACTGCGGCTGGGGGCGCTACGGCGACCACGCGTGGGGGAACGCCCGTCTTGCGTACCGGCGTAGGCGGCTTCAGCTCGGGCGCAGCGACAGCCAGCACCTTGGCCGCAACCTCGACCACCTCGGCCGGCGTGCGGTAGCTCACGGTCAGCTCCACCAGCTTGGGCGGCCGCCGCTTGGGCAGGTGACGGGTGATGTCGCCCCAGCTCTGGGGGGCCCACGGGGCGGTGGCCTGGGCAATATCGCCGACCACGGTCATGGATCCGGACAACGAGCGGCGGGTGAGCATCCGAAGCTGCATGGGGGACAAGTCCTGCACCTCGTCCACGACGATGTGTCCGTAGTTGCGGATGCCATCGTCGCCGTTCCCGTTCCGGGGCCCCAACAGATGGCGGGCCTCGTCGATCAGGGCGGCATCGGCCGGGGTCCAGGGCACGGCCTCGAAGGAATCCGAGCGCTTCCGGAAGAGCAGGTCCTCCTCGGCCGCCGACAGGCTCCCTCGCCCGGCGGCACGGATGAGGGCGGGGGCGCCGAAGAGGTCGTGCAGCAGCTCGTGGGGGGACAGGCGGGGCCACATCCGGTCGAGGGCCGCGGCCAGCTCGGGGACGCGTCGCACCTTGCGGGAGAAGTCCTCCAGGTCGAACTCGTCGTCGTCCAGCTCCGAGGGGTCCTCGTATCCGGGGAAGGCGGCAATGTTGGCCGACGATCCCGTGCTGAGGGTCTGCTGGGTCCGCCGTGCCCGGTCGGCCAGGATGCCGACGACCCCTTGTTCCACCACGCGCCGCCGGGCGTTGTGGCTACCGGGGCGACGCCGGGCCGTGGCCACGATCTCCCGGGTGTCGGCGGCAGTGAGGCGCAAGAGCAGGGCGCCGTAAGGAATGGTGACGTCGTCGGCCAGGGGGCGCTGCCTGGTCCGAACGGCGCGCCCGATGACCTTGGCCATGCGGACGCCGCCCTTCAGCCGGGCCACCTCTTCGGGCTCCGTGTCCCGGGCCCGGACTTCGGGCACGAGGCCCGAGACGGTGGACAACGTCACGCCGGTCTCGCCCAAGGAGGGCAACACCTGCTCGATGTAACGGAGGAACAAGGGGTTGGGGCCGACGACCAGGACACCCTGTCGCTCCAAGGGGAACCGATGGGTGTAGAGGAGGTAGGCAGCCCGGTGCAGGGCCACGGCCGTCTTGCCCGTACCGGGGCCTCCCTGGACCACCATGACGCCGGGCAACGGAGAGCGGATGATCTCGTCCTGCTCGCGCTGGATGGTGGAGACGATGTCCTGCATGTGGCCCGACCGGGACCGGTCCAGGGCGGCCAGCAGGGCTCCGGGACCACCGATGGACCCATCCCCCAGGATCAGCTCGCCCGAGCCGTCGCCATCGGCGGTCCCCTCGGCTGTGGTGGTCCCTCCCCCGGTGGTGGTCGCTCCCCCGGTGGTGGTGGCTCGTGAACCGTTGGTGCCGTCGGCGGCGCCGTCGACGGCGAACCACTCGTCCTCGACCCCCACCACCGACCGGCCGTCGAGGGCCAGATGGCGGCGGAGCACCAGGCCCTGCGGGTCGCGTCCCGTGGCCCGGTAGAAGGGCTCGGCCACCGGGGCCCGCCAGTCGACCACCAACGGCTCATGATCGGCACCGTGCACGGCCAGCCGCCCGATATGGAACGTTTCGGTCATCAACCCGTCAGAGGCTTCGGCGACGGGTGGCCCGGAGCCGTTTCCGTCGCCCACCACCCGGTCGATGCGTCCAAAGGTCAAGGCCTGATCGCCGATGTCGAGCTGTTCCAGCCGGGCCAGGCTGGTGCGGACGATCACGTCGCGCTCGGTACGGGACTGGAACGTCCCACCTTTGCCCAGGTCGAGAACGCCTTCGAGCATCCGGTTGGCGTCCGAGCGCATGGCATCGAGACGCGTATAGGCCAGATCCACGAACTCCTGCTCAGCCTGCAGTTCGTGCTTGACCGCCACCGGCACCTCCTTTTTGACTCCCCGTACCGGCTTCGGGGAACTTACGATTCTACGCCCTGTACGAGCCATCCCGTCCAAGGTCGGCCTGCGCGACGGTCGCGTGCCCACTGGCTGCGGTGGCTCGGCGGCCCTGGGATGGGCCGACTGCGGCGAGCCGGCGGCCCTCGGGATGGACCGGCTGCGGTGGCTCGGCGGCCCTGGTTGGGCCGGGACCCCTGGGGTGGCCCGGGGTCCGACACGCGGCCTTGAGGGCCGACTCGGCCGGCACGCAGGCCCCGCTGTAGCGTCGGGGGGTGCCCGCATATGAGCCAGTCGAGCTTGCCGACTCGCCGTTCATCCGGGCCTGCCGGCGTCAGCCGACGCCGCACGTGCCGGTGTGGTTCATGAGACAAGCCGGCCGCGCGCTGCCCGAGTATCTGGCGGCCAGGGGCCCGGGGAGCATCCTCGAGGCCATCGCCCAACCTGAGCTGGTGGCCGAGCTGACCCTCCAGCCGGTGCGGCGCTACAGCACCGATGCCGCCATTTTCTTCTCGGACATCGTGGTCCCGGTGGCGGCCATCGGCTTCGGGGTCGACGTCGCCCCCGGCATCGGCCCGGTGGTGGAACAGCCCTTCCGTACGGCGAGCGATCTGGAGCGGGTGCGTCCCCTCGAACCCGAGACGGACACCCCATACGTGGCCGAGGCGGTCGGCATCCTGGCCCGCGAGCTGACAGTGCCGCTGATCGGCTTCGCCGGCGGCCCGTTCACCGTGGGCAGCTACCTGGTGGAGGGCGGCCCGTCCAAGAACTTCACCAGGATCAAGGCCCTGATGCATACCGACCCCAAGCTCTGGCACCGCCTGGTCGAACGCCTGACCGACCTGGCCGTGGCCTCGTTGCGGTCGCAGCTCGACGCCGGCGCCTCGGCCGCCCAGCTCTTCGATAGCTGGGCCGGCATCCTCACCCCCCGCGACTACGAGGAGTTCGTCCTCCCGGCCACCCGGCGGCTCTTCGCCGAGCTGGCCGAGTCCCATCCCGGCGTGCCCACCATCCTCTTCGGCGTGGGGACGGGCGAGCTGCTTCCGCTGATGGCCCTGGCCGGCTCCACCGTCATCGGCATCGACTGGCGCGTTCCCCTCGACGCCGCCCGGCGCCGGGTCGGTCCCCACCTGGCCGTCCAGGGCAACCTGGACCCGGTCCTCTGCCTGGCTCCGTGGGACGTGGTGGCCGACGAGGCCCGGGACGTCCTCAGCCGGGCAGGCACCGAGCCCGGCCATGTCTTCAACCTGGGTCACGGGGTGCTACCCGAGACCGACCCGGGCATCCTCGAGCAGTTGGTCGAACTGGTGCACCGAGAAGGCCGCGCCGGCGTCGGAAGGGCGGGCGGCGACGGTGGCAACGAAGCGGGCCGCGCCGGCGTCGGGGGCCGTGGAGGCTCCGGGGGCGGTCAGTCATGACCGAGCGGCCGACCGGCGTGCTGGTCATGGCCAACGGCACGCCGGCCGCCAGGGACCAGATCGAGTCGTTCTACACCTCTATCCGCAGGGGTCGACCACCCACCCCGGAGCTCCTGGCCGATCTGGTCCAACGCTACGACGCCATCGGCGGCGCCTCGCCACTGCGGGAGCACACCGACGCCCAAGTGGCGGGCCTGGCCGCGACCCTCGACGCGGCGGCGCCCGGCCGGTTCGTGGTCCGCTACGGGGCCAAGCACACTGCGCCGTCCATCGAAGAGGGCATGGCCGACCTGGCCGAGGCCGGCGTCACCCGGGTCGTGGGCCTCGTCCTCACGCCGCACCAGTCGACCGCTGGCACCGGTCAGTACCTCGAGCGGGCGGCTCAGGCCGCATCGTCGGTGGAACCGCCGATCGAGCTCATTGCCGTTCCCGGCTGGTTTCGGGCACCCGGCTTCACCGCGATCCTCGCCGAACGGATACGGGACCAGCTCGCATTGGTGCCCGAGCCCGACCGTGCCCACTGCGAAGTGATCTTCACCGCCCACAGCGTGCCCTCCCGGGCTGTTGACGCGGGTGATCCCTACGCAGACGAGGTGACCGAGTCGGCCAAGGAGATCGCTGCCCTCGCAGGGCTCGGGCACTGGCAGGTGGCATGGCAGAGCGCGGGACGGACGGCGGACGACTGGCTGGGACCCACTTTGCTCGATGGCATACGCTCGCTCGCCGCCGACGGCACATCCGCCGTGGTGGTGTGCCCGGTGGGGTTCGTGGCCGACCATCTGGAGGTCCTGTACGACCTCGACACCGAAGCGGCGCAGGTGGCGACGTCGGTTGGCATTCGCTTCGCCCGGACCACGTCACTGAACGACGACCCCCGCTTCCTCTCCGTGCTGGCTGACGTGGTGTCGGTGGCGGCGTCGAGCGACCGGGGACACGAGAGACCGGCGCCGTGAACTCAGACGGCAGGCCGGTCATCGCCGTGGTGGGCGGCGGTATCGCCGGACTGGCGGCAGCATGGGAACTGGTCACGGGCAGGGATGCCCCTGTGGGAACCGACTCGCCGTCGGTAGTGATCATCGAAGCCGACGACCATCTGGGGGGCAAGCTCCGAACGACCAGCTTCGCCGGGCGCACAGTCGACCTGGCCCCCGATGCCTTTCTCGCTCGTCGCCCGGAAGCAACCCAGCTGTGCCAGGAGCTGGGCATCACCGACGAGCTGGTTCCGGTGGCGGCCAGCGGTGCGGCCGTGTTCTCCCGCGGTCGACTCAGGGCGCTCCCCCAGGGCCTGAACCTCGGCGTGCCCACTCGCTGGTGGCCTCTGGTCCGCTCCGGGATACTGAGCTGGCCTGAGCTGCTCGGAACCGGGCGGGATCTGGTGCGGCCGCGACGACCTGAGCCGGTCATCGGCGATCGCGCCGTGGGTGACATCGTGGGCGAGCGGCTGGGACAACCGGTCGTCGATCAACTCGTCGACCCTTTGGTCGGGGGCATCAATGCCGGAGGGGTGGGGCACCTCAGCGCGGCAGCAACCTTCCCCGCGCTCCTGACCGCGTCGCAGCAATCCGGAAGCCTGATGCGCAGGTTGCGCCCACCTACGACCGGAGCGGTACCGCCGGTCGAACAAAACGGCCTGCCCACACCTGTCTTCTGGTCGCTCCGTCAGGGAACGGCGAGCCTGGCCGATCGGCTCATCGAGCGCCTATCGGCGTGGGACGTGAAGATCCGGACGGGGACGACGGTCGAGGCACTGACCCGAAAAGGAGACGGGTGGGGCCTGGCTCTCGTCGGGCCCGGCGAACGCTGTCTCCGGGTCGACGGCGTCGTCCTGGCCCTTCCGGCGCCGGGCGCAGGAGATCTGCTGGCACCACACGCCACCGTCGCGGCCGAGCTGTTGTCCTCGGTGCAATACGCGTCGGTGGCAGTCATTACCCTTGCACTCCCGCGAGCAGCCCTTCAGCGACCCTTGGCCGGGACCGGCTTCTTGGTCCCGCGGAGCAGCACCATCAACGGCCATAAGGCCCTCATGACCGGATGCACCTACCTCTCGGAGAAATGGCCGCACCTCGACCGACCGGAGGACGTGCTGCTGCGAGTATCCGTCGGTCGGTTCGGCGACGGGCGGGCCGGAGAGCTGGACGACGAAGAGCTGCGCGCTGCTGTGGTCGTCGAGCTCGGATCGCTGATGGCGCTGTCTGCGCCTCCCTCGGCAAGCACCGTCACCCGCTGGCCCCAAGCGTTTCCCCAGTACCGGGTGGGCCATCTCATCAAGGTGGCCATGATCGAGGACGACCTCGCCACCCTTGGCACCGTGGCCGTGGCCGGTGCCCACCTGCAGGGCGTCGGCATCCCAGCCTGCATCGGATCCGGGCGAACGGCAGCCCGCTCTGTCCTCAACGCCCTGGGCACGACCGACCGGCGCGGCTCCATTCGGTGACCACACCAACATGGGGCCGTCCGGGAGGTTCGGCGTCCGAGGTCCCGCCTGCGTCCGAGGTCCCGCCTGCGTCCGAGGTGGCCGCGGGACCGCGAGTGCCTCCGGCATCGGGAGCGCCACCGGGACCGGAACCACCCACGGCGACATCTGGACCACCCACGGCGACCCGTCAGGGCTGGCGGGCGCGCTGGTCAGCAACCCTGGCTCGATCCCATGGACGCCGGTTATCGGCACCCACGCCGAGGCGAGGTGGGGTGGCGGTGCCCTCGATCCTTGCAGGGGTCGGCCTCGCCCTCTCGCTCCCTCCTTGGGGATTCTGGATCCTCGCCTTTCCTGCTGCCGGGCTGCTGTGGTGGCGCCTGGGCGGCCTCCGACCCCGAACGCGCCTGTGGGCGGGGTGGCTTGCCGGGCTCGGATGCTTCGTGCCCGGGCTCATGTGGGCCCGGGCCTTCACCCTTCCCGGCGCCATCGCCCTCATCGTCATCGAAGCCCTGTTTCCCGCAGTGGCCTGCCTTTTCGTGCCCTCCCGCCCAATCGGAGCGGCCGCCCTCGCCTACCCGGCGGCCATGACCTTGTCCGAGGCGGCCCGCATGTCCTGGCCGTTTGGTGGCCTTCCTATTGGCGGCGTGTATTTGGGCCAGGCCGGGGGTCCGGTCCTGGGCCTGGCCCGGCTTGGGGGACCCCTCCTGCTCACCGCGACGGTCTTTGCCGGGGGCGTAGCCATCGCCGGGCTGGTCCTGGCGGCCAAATCTCAGGCGGCCATATCTCAGGCCGCCTCGACGCGTGCGGCCAGATCTCAGGCGGCCACGACTAGTACGGCCATGTCTCAGTCGGCCACCGCCCTCCTGAGAAGATCAGGGCAGCTCGGAACGTTGGTCCTGGTGGGATCGGTGGCCCTGGTCGGGGTGGTTCTCCTCACCATCGTTGCTGACCATGCACCCGACGGTGGTCCGAGTCGGGGCACGATCACCACCGCAGCGGTGCAAGGGGGCGGCGTCCGGGGATTCCGAAAGTCCCAGGTGGACCCGGCTCTGGTGCTGGCGGCCCAGAAAACAGCCACCGCCCGCATCCAACAGCTCGACCACGGCCACACCCCCCAGCTCGTCCTGTGGCCTGAGGATGTTGTCTCGCTCTCCTCGCCGCTCGACGGCTCTTCGGCCGAGAACTCCCTGAGCAAGCTGGCCGTCAACCTCCACGCCACCTTGGTGGTCGGCGTCACTGAAACGGTGTCGTCGACCACCTTCCGCAATGAGGTGGTGGCGTGGGGCCCTGACGGGACCATCGTGTCCAGGTTCGAGAAGGTCCACCGGGTCCCGTTCGGCGAATACATCCCCTACCGGGGGTTTTTCCGCCACCTGGCCGATCTTTCCTCGGTCCCTCTCGACGCCATACCGGGCACAGGGACGGGCCTGATGCCCACGCCGGCCGGCCCGCTGGGAGCACTGGTGTCCTTTGAGGACTTCTACGCCGACCGGGGGCGATCGTCGGTCCGAGCAGGGGCCCAGTTGCTTATCGTCCCCACCAATACTTCGTCGTACTCCACCAGCCAGGTGCCCGCGCAGGAGATCGCCGCATCGGAGGTCCAGGCGGTCGAGCAGGGCCGGGACCTGATCCAGGCGGCACCGACGGGATTCAGCGCCGCCGTCGATCACCGGGGGCGGCTCCTGAGCCGCTCCACGCTGGGGAAACAGCAGGTGATCTTCGCCACCCTGGATCGCCGCACCGGCGAGACCCTCTTCGTTCGCTACGGCGACGACCCCATCCTGGTCCTCGCCGGAGTGGCATTGCTCGGAGGCTGGGTCATGGCCGCGCTGCATGGGCGACGAAGGGACTCGATCACCGAACAATGAGCCCGTCGCGGGAAGTTCGGTAATCCGGCGCGATAGCGTCCATTCGGATGTTTTCCCGGCGAGTTATCGCGGGACATGAAGGCTGCGGGTCCACCTGGGCCCGGGCGGTCGAGCAGGGAGCCACGGGGAGCTCCACTGCACGTGACCGGTTCATTGCTGCGCGAAAGGGAATGACAACACCCGTGAGCCAAGTCGACATGGTTGGCACCCTGCCTAAGGTCGAGCCCACTGCTTCGAAGAGGAGGCGGACCAATCGTCGGGCTGGCGCTCAACGGGTCAGGCGCGGGCGATGGTGGATCCCCGGGGTCATCGTGATTGTGGTCGCCGTCGCCGCCACCATCACCGTCGTCGTTCGGTCAAAGCCAACAGGGCCGGCGCCGGCCGCCCGGGTGGCTCTGCCGCCGGCGGCATCGACCGCCGCCCCGGCTACCATCTACTCCCCGGACCAGTGGGTCTCCGATCCAGCCGTCCTGATGGACGGCGACCGCACGTACCTCTACACCACTGGCCTCGGCAAGTTCGTCGCGCCGCACATACCGGTGCGGGTCATGAACGGTGCGACGACCCTGGCGCAGCCCACCGATGCCATGCCCACGCTCCCCTCGTGGTCCTGGGGCTGGCTCTGGGCGCCCGACGTGGTGAAGGTCTCCAGCCACCACTACGTCATGTGGTTCAGCTCTGAGGACGTGCATCGCACGAACCCCGACGGCGTGTACTCAGAGTGCATTGGGAACGCCACCTCGGACAACCCCCTTGGCCCTTTCATCCCAGCGGCGGCGCCCATGATCTGCCAGCAATGGGGAAGTATCGATCCGCGGATCTTCACCGCCGCCAACGGAGCCCGCTGGATGATCTGGAAGGCCGACACCAACGCAGACCACACCCAGGTCATCCCCACCACGATCTGGTCACAGCGGCTTGGACCCACGGGCACCACCCTCGTGGGTAAGCCCACACAGATCGCAGTGGCCAGCCAGCCGTGGGAGCAGGGCCTGATCGAGGCCCCTGACCTGGTGCAGTCGGGCAACAAGTACTATCTGTTCTTCTCCGGCAACTCGAGCAACCAGCCCACCGCGGGGATCGGGTACGAGACCTGCAAGGGCGTGCAGGGCCCATGTACCGATACCAGGACGACTCCCTTCCTGACCGGGAACGCCCAGGGACTAGGACCAAGCGAGGAGTCGCTCTTCACCCAGAATGGGGTCACGTGGCTCATGTACACCCCGACCGCCATCTACCAGCCGTACCAGTTCCCCTACATGGCCGTCGCCCGGGTCGTCTTCGGCCCGACCGGTCCCTACCTGGCCCAATTCGACGGCAAGGTACCGGGCCGGGCCTAACCGTCCTCGTCCAGCACCGTCGTCGTCCAGCACCGTCCTCGTCCAGGACCGTGGCAGTCCAGGACCGTCGCAGTCCAGCCGGACTAGTCGTAGTAGCCGGAGTGGATGTAGACGCAAGGAATCCCCTCGGCGTGGAACATGGCGAAGTTATTCGGGTCGTCCTCGAACGCCAGTCGCAGGTCGAACCCGTACTCGCGCAACTCGTCGACCGCGTCCCGCTTGAACATGGTCACCTGGGCATAGTCCCCTCTGGACCGCATGACCAGGAGATCCCACCGCAAGCCGTAACGGGCCAGCCAGGCCAGCGTCTGGGGTTGTACACGGAACGGGCGGCCGGTGAGGAGCACGACCTGGAGTCGAGGATCGAGCAGCTCGAGAAGTCGGGCCAGCTCCTCGACGACCTGATCGTCGCCACACGCCTCGAAGAAGCGGTCCCAGTCCCGCTGGCCGCGCTCCAAGAAGTGCTGCCGGCCGGCGGCGTCCGACAGCACACCGTCCATGTCGAAGACAACGGCCTCGCCCGGTTGGGCCACGGGGCCATCACGCCAGGCCCAGTTGGACGGCGTCCTCACCTTTGAACCATCTCTGCCGACCGGTGAACCGTCGCTGCCAACCGACCCCAGGAGGCCTGGCTCCCAAAGGGCCCGACCTCCGAGGGTCCGTCCTCATCTTTGGCGACCAAGGCCTGATCTCTCCCCGTCCCGTCTGCCCCACGCACTACGCAATTCACCCGTTCACCAGTAATTTCCGTTCATGCAGCGCACATATAATGCCTGCTCAGCGTTCTCTAAGCGTGGTGGCGAGCCTAACGCCAGCGGAACTCTACGATTGAGGGCGCGTGAGCAACAGAATTTCACAGGTGGCACCGACCACCACAGCTGAGGACCCCGTCACCCGCATCTCGGACGCCCCGGTTGGACCTTCATCGGCGGCTCCCGCTGGCGTCGATACCGTCATCGACATCCCCATCGGGCGTCGGGTCATGGTGGTCAGCGACCTCTTGCTCACCGGCGAGGCCACTGCGTCCACGCTTGCGCTCACCAACGAGCTGGCCCTGACCCTCGATGCCTGGAACGGTCCCGGGATCCTGATCATCGCCGGCAACCTCTTCGACCTTACCGGGGACGGGCCCACGCTCGAAGAGACCCAGGCGGCGATGCGGGCCCATCCCAGGCTGCGCGATGCCCTGGCCCGGTTCCTCGACGGCGACGAGCGCCGGGTCATCCGGCAGACCGGGACCCACGAGCCCGGATTCGATACCGATCCCCTGACCATGGCCACGCTGGCGGATCTGCGCGTGGAACGGGCTGAGGGCGTCGACCTCATCCTGCAAACCGCGGCGGGCGCCCGCACGGTACGGGTCGAACCGGGTGAGCACGCCTACGCGTCACCGACGAGTGTCACCGAGTCGGAGTTCGATCCGGCCGCTGATGCCAAGCCCGGCGCGGTCGAGCGCTCCTTGGCCGGCAAGAGCTGGCGGACGCTGGCCGAGCGATCGGCGAGCGACGCACCGTGGTTCGAAGGACTGCACCGCCTGAGCGATCCTTCCGCCCTCTCCCGGTTCGTCACCTCCCGGCTGCTCTACCGCCGGCTGGGTCGCTACGCCTGGTGGCTCTTGGTCCCCTTCGCCGTGGCCATCGCGTTGAAGTTCCTCCTTACTCCGACCGTCCTCCGACATGCGGGGACCGGGGTCGCCGGACGCACGCTCCGGCATGTCCACGCGGCAGGGTGGGGTAGCCGGCTGTCGGTGGCCGCCCTGTTCGCCATCGTCGTCTTTGCCGTGCTGGCCCTGGCCCTCGGCTTGTTGAGCCGCCGCGTCTGGTCGGTGCTGGGTGGAGGCACCCTCAACGCGGTACGCATCGAAGGCGCGGCCAACGACACGGCGCGCGATGCCGGCCGCCTCCTGATGGCTGCAGGACACACCGGATTGATCACTGCAGCCACGTTCCAACCCGAACTGACCAACCTCGGTGTCGGCTTCTACGCCAATGTGGGGGCCACCACCGAAGTGGTCGAGGAGCAGCCGGGGCGCCTGGGACTGCCGCCCGTCTTCATCCACCGGCAGCGCCTGAGCTGGGTGGAGCTCGAGACGGGAGCCGATCTTCACGTGCGGTTGCTCTACGCCGAGAGCGACGTTCCCTCCCACAGCCTGCTCGAGCGGCTGGTGTCGATCCGGCACATGGTGCGCACCGTGCATCCGATGGTGGTGGCCTCGTACCCAAAGGGCGAATCGTGGCCACCGGCACCCGATCTGCGCCAGTCCCATCGCCGGACCCGCCGTGTGCGTCGGCTGGCATCTGCCGCCATTCTGGTCGCCGGCATCATCGACCTCCTCGACGCCATCACCCCCCCGTTGCGGGCCCGGTTGCACGTGGTGTTGGAGGTGCTCCCCCTTCGGGCCTCGGAGTTGGCCGGCGCGCTGGTGGCCCTCGCCGGCATGGGCTTGTTGGCGCTGGGGCGGGGCGTGCTGCGAGGCCAGCGCCGGGCCTGGCGGGTGTGCGTGGCACTACTCGCCGTCACGCTGTTCTTGCATCTGGTGGCCGGGGGTGATGTCGAGGAATCGCTTTTCGCCCTGGGGGTTCTCATCGTCCTCCTCGTCTACCGCCGAGACTTCCAAGCTGCCTCGGACTGGTCATCGTTGCGGTCGGCAATCGTGGCCCTGGTGGGCGGGGCGGTAGCCATCACCATCGGCGCCACCATCTCCATCGAGATCTCCGCCCACTTCAGCCGACACCACCGGTTCCAGATCTCGTGGGTGCAGGCGTACCAAGCGGCGGCCGAGCGCATGGTCGGCGTCCGCTCGATTCCGTTGCCCACCCGGTTCGACCGGTTCTTCGCGCCCAGTCTGCTGGTCATCGGCATCGCTCTGGTCGGCGTGGCCTTGTTCTTGTTGTCCCGGCCCGTCGTGGACCGACGCCTGACCACCGGACGGGCCGCTGAGTTCCGGGCCCGGGACATCGTGCGCCGGCATGGCCAGAGCACCCTCGACTACTTCGCCCTCCGCTCCGACAAGCAGTGGTTCTTCTTCCGGGACAGCCTGGTGGCCTATGCCATCTACGGAGGCATCTGCCTCATCGCCCCCGACCCGATCGGACCGCGCAACGAACGCGAACAGGTATGGGGGGCGTTCCGCCGGTTTGCCGATGATCACGGTTGGGTGCCGGCCATCATGGGCGCCGGGGAAGAGTGGCTGCCCGTCTACAACGATTCGGGGATGCACAATGTGTACATCGGCGACGAAGCAGTCGTCGACATCCAGCAATTCTCACTGGCTGGAGGGGGCAAGAAGGGACTGCGCCAGGCCCACAACCGGATCAAGAAATACGGCTATACCGCCACCTTCCACGATCCATCCCGACTCGATCGGGAGACGGCTGCCGAGCTCATCTCGTTGATGGGCCTCAGCCGCCGTGGGGACCAAGAGCGTGGCTTCTCCATGATGTTGGGTCGGATCTTCGACCCCCGCGACCAGGGTCTGCTCCTCACCGTCGTCCACGGCCCCGATGGACACCCGGCGGCCATGTGCCAGTTCGTTCCGGCCACGGGCATCAACGGCTATTCCCTCGATCTCATGCGACGAGATCCCGGCGAACATCCCAACGGGCTGTTGGATTTCGCGCTGTGCTCCACCATTGAGCACCTCAAAGCCAACGGCTATGGCGGGCTCAGCCTCAACTTCGCTGCCCTTCGATCCACACTGGCGGGCGAGAAGGGTGACAGCACCGTGCAGCGGGCGGAGCGGTGGTTCCTCAAACGGATATCGAGCTTCGCCCAGATCGAGACGCTGTGGCGGTTCAACGCCAAGTACGACCCCGACTGGCTCCCCCGCTATGTCGCCTTTGACACGGCCGAGCATCTGGTGCCCGTCATCATGGCCATCTTGCGAGCCGAGTCCCTGTGGGAGATCCCCGTCCTCGGCCGACTCCTAGCCGTCGGGGCGGAGAAGCGCATGCAGGCGGCACGGCGGGAGACCGACGAGGCCATCGCCGAGAGCCTGGCCATGGTCGATGCCAACGGCACGGCCGCGGAGTGCGAGCGCGTCGATGACAACGGCCTCCCGACCGGCACCGCGGTGCCGACCGACACCGCGGTGCCGACCGCCAGCGCGGTACTGACCGATCCCCTGAACGGCGCGCCCACCAATCCCGTGGGGAGTCCGACCCGGCGGTGATCTGAGCGAACCTCGGGGCGCCCGTTGGGTGACTACTCGAGGTCAGCCGCTCCCGGTTCCCTTCCCGCCGGTGGCCTCACGGGGGGTATCGCTCCGATTGCCGACAACCTGATCGCCCTCGGCCTGACCGCCGGCTCCCTGATCGCCGTTGGGGCTTCACGTTGATCCCGAGGTG
>DASXMT010000362.1:0-2296 GCA_036495505.1 Acidimicrobiales bacterium
ATGGAGTTCAGTGCGTGGACCAGATAGTCCGATGTGGACTCGCCCATGGCCGTCGAGAGGGCTTTCACGATCCAAAAGTAGGCCGTGATCTCGGGACCCCTGAGGGCCCCCCGAGCCGTCAATGCCGACGGGCGTGTGCTCTCGGCCATCCGGGAATCTTGACGCGGGACGGGCGCCCGGCCACCTTCCTTCCCTCAAGGATTCCTCAGGTTCGGACGGACGGCGACCAGGGGCGCCGCCTCCGAGACCCCGGCTCGCCGCACCAACGCCAGCCGGTCACCGAGGAACTAACGCAAGCCGGTCACCAGGAATTCGTCGACAAAAGCGCGGACGCTCGCCGGATCGTCGGCATCCACCGCCTCCCCGGGAACGGTCACGAGTGACAGGACCATCCGCATGACCCATTCGCCGGCTCGAGCGATGTTCAAGTCACCGCGCACCTCGCCTCGAGCGCGGGCGGCTTCCAGATAGGGGTGCCAGAAACCGGCAAAGCCCGGCATCATCTCCCGCAAGCCTGTCCCGACGATCTCGGCGAAGGCCTCGGGTTCTTCGGCCTTCAACCGGAGGAGGAGGCCCGGTGGCTCGTGCTCCCGGGACAGCCGCACCGCCTCGGCCACCTGTGCTGCGATACCTTCGACCGCCGTCACCCGAGCGTGAGCATTGGCCCAGAATGTCTCGTCGGTGCGGGCCAGCGTGGCGACGACCAGCGATGCCTTGTTGGGAAAGAGGCGATAGAGCCAGGCCCGGGAGACTCCGGCCTCATGGGCAATGGCGATCACCGTCGTCCGGCGGATGCCGGACGAACGGAGGCACCGCTCAGTGGCGGCGAGCAGGCGATCCTGGGTCCCGACGGGTGGGGCGACAGTTGACCCGTTCACCGCATGACGAAGTCTTCGAGGTCCGGCTCCTTGGTCCAACGCCAGTAGTCGACCAGGCGCCAGGGGCTCAGCACGTGGATCTCACCGTAGGCGTTCTTGAAGAACGAATGCTTGACCGAGGGCTGCGACCACACCAGTGTCTTGATCTCCCGCTGCGATCGTTCGTGCCAGTCGGTGTACTTCTCCTGGCGAGGCTCCATCGAACGATGGCCACCGTCGATGAGCTCTTCCAGGCACTTGGTGATGTACCGCATCTGGCATTCGGAGTGGAAGATGAGGCTGCCGCCGTGGGCCAGGTTCGTCCCCGGGCCGTACATGCAGAACAGGTTGGGGAACCCGGGAACGGTGATGCCCAGGTACGCGGCCGGGCGCTCGCCCCAGAGAGAGCGGAGGTCAGCCCCGTCGCGTCCGGTGATCTCCATCGGCCACAGCACCCGATTGGCATGGAAGCCGGTGGCGTAGACGATGACGTCGGCGGGATGCCTCTCACCATCGACGGTGACGACGGCGTCGGCCTCGATGTGGTCGATGCCGGTGCGAACAAGCTCGACGTCGTCGCGGGTCAATGTTCTCAGCCAGCTGCCGTTGTCCTGCAGGGTGCGTTTTCCGGTCGCCGGGTAGTCGGGGACCACCTTGGCAATGAGGTCGGGGTCGTCGCCGACCTGGCTGGTGATCCAGTCAGTGAACCTCTGGCGGGCGATTTCGTTCGACGCACTGACCGCCCGCTGCTGGTCGGGATAGTCGGGGTCGACGCGGGCCGCAGCCAGCCCTTTGTCGCATCCCGGCCAGAAGAGCAAGAAGCGGTACCAGCGCCCATAGAACGGCAGGTGCCGCAGCGCCCAGCGCACGCCGGTTCCCACCGTCTCGTGGTAGTTGGGGTTAGGGAACATCCACTGCGCCGTCCGCTGGAAGACGGTCAGGTGGCCGACGTCTGCCGCGATGGTCGGAGCGATCTGAAAGCCGCTGGCTCCCGCCCCGATCATGGCCACCCGCTTTCCGGCCATGTCGACCGAGTGGTCCCAGCACGCCGAATGGAACGCAGGGCCGGCGAAGGTCTCCTGTCCGGGGATCTCCGGGGTGTGCGGGCGGTTCAGCTGCCCCACCGCGGAAATGATCGCTCGGGCGACCATTGTCGTCTCGGCGCCACCCGACTCTCGGACCCGGACCGACCACGTGGCCGCCCCGTCATCCCACTCGGCGCCCAGCACCTCGGTCTCCCAGCGAACGTGGGTTTCGATGCCGTGCTTGGTCATGACCGATTCGAAGTACGACTGGAGCTCTGGCTGCTGGGCGAAGAACTCGGTCCACGTGTGGCTCGGCTCGAAGCTGTAGCAGTAGAAATGGTTGCACACGTCGACGCGGGCCCCGGGGTACGAGTTCTCCCACCAGGTGCCCGCGTCGACGTGGGCAACCATTTC